>JBBSHP010000177.1:0-8003 GCA_038232555.1 Bryobacterales bacterium | reverse complement strand
GCTGATTAACGATGGCACCGTGCTGCGAGCGACGGCGACCTTCATGCGAACCATAATCACTAGGAACACGCCTTGGGACAAGTTCCTGGCCGGAGATGACAGCGCGCTGACACCCAATCAGAGGCAGGGGGCCCAACTCATCTTCACGCCCGCAACGAATGGAGGCGCAGGTTGCTTCACCTGCCACAGCGGCCCAATGCTCAACAAGCAGGTTAACGACCCTGACGTGACCGGGACCGGTCAGTTCGTGGAAGAGAACTTCTTTAACCTCGGGCTCTCAGACCATCCAATCCAGGCCTTGAACAGGTTGGCTAGAAATAATCCCAACTTCATCGATACCGGACGGATGGAGATTACCGGTCGTGACGGCGACATCTTCAAGTTCCGCTCTGTGACGCTGCGGCAGCTCAATGGCAGCAAGTTCTTCTTCCATAACGGCGCATTTACAAATGTGAGAGACGTGGTGCAATACTTCAACGCCGGTGTGCCACAGAACTCGGTGACCGCCGCCGCGAGTACGCTGACGCCTCGCTTCACGAATCCGCGCGGACCCAACACACCGCCCGGCCTGGGGCTGAGCGGGAGTCAGGTGGACGCTATCACCGATTTCATTGATAATGCCCTTTTTGATGTCGCCTTCGTCAGGTTCGACCCGAACTCAACGACGATCACAATGCAGCCGAACGCGCGAGACCTGACCTACTCGATCTACCGTCCGGACCTTGCGGCCCTGGGCGCGAAAGACGGCTTGATGCCGAGCGGACTCCCCATATCGAACAATGATGCTCTTTCACGACGCGACCAGGGTCTGGAGTTCCTGAATGTCGCCAATGCATTGAACACTCAACTGATTTCCAGCAGCGCCGGACCGCAGCAGACGAATGTCTACAACATCACGAACATAAGTACGTCAATTGTGGACACCCACCTCCTCATCATTGTTCGCGGCCTTCCTTCTCAAGTTAGCCTGGTGAACGCCAGCGGAGTCACCAGTACGGGAGATCCTTATCGCCGCGTCGTTCTTACCAATGGTATCCTCAACCCCGGCCAAAGCATCACCCAGACGCTGGTCTTCACGGGGCCATCCAACGCTCTGCAGGCGAATTACAATCTGGATTTTCTGTCTGGACAGGGTAATCCATGATCCCCATCCGGGCCTTTTGACGATTTCCAGGGACTTTAAATAAAGGACTTTAAAGCCATGAAAAAAGCGCTTTTGCTCAACGCCGCACTGATGGTCTCGGCTTGCTTCTGCCAGGGGGCGACTATCACGGTTGGAACGCCAAACTATAATCCTCTTGTCGGTGTAACTCTTGCACCGCGTTTTGGGACCTATATCAACTTCGATAATCTACCGGGGTTCAGCACGGTCGCCCCGAATGCATACGCTGCTCTGGGAGTGCAGTCGATTACGAGCAACACGGCGAGTAATGCGCTGATCGCAGATCCGTTCAGTCTCCAGAGCGCTCCGAACAGTCTTACCACGGCGAGCGCTGTGGCGGGTGGGGCGACGGGTGGGATCAGAACTACCTTCAGCAACCCGGTGAACACAGTCGGCATTGGGCTGCTGGAGAGTGATGGACTCCCGGACACTTTGACGGTACTGGGCGCGAGCGGCAATGTGCTCGGGGCCTTTACCGTAACCGTACCCTTGTCGAGCCCCACTCCATTCGCTGCGTACTATGTGATCAGCGAGACTACGGCGGACATTCGGTCGCTGGTAATCAGTTCTGCGGCTGGAAACTTTGGAATCGACGATCTGCAATTCGCCTCCGGACCGTCGAATCCGATCCCCGAGCCGGCGAATCTGACGCTGCTCGCGGGCGGCTTGCTGTTTCTTAGTCTGCTCAGAGCGCGGAAGATGAAGGCTGTCAATCAAGCATAGCCGGCAGGAAAGAAGTTCGATCGGCAAGTTTCGGACTCGGAACACCGCGTATGCTTTCTTCCAACTTTGGTCCTGGAATCCAACTCGAGGTCAGTATCTCCAGCGGCCGTATTGGAAATGAATCGCTGACTATAATAAGGAGAATCCCAGACCGGGAGGGTTCTGGTGCAAATTCAGGGTTTACTGCGAAGCAGTAGCGCGCCGGCTTGCGGAGTCCCTCGATTCCCTATCGCCCGAGGCTCAGGCACATCTTCATTCCTGTGAACGATGTACTGAATTGCGGGCTTTCATGGAAACCGCCGGCGTCAGCGCGGAACCGCCGAACGGCGTGCGCGAGCGCATACGTAGCGGGCTTGCCGCGGAACTCTCGCCGGTCTCTCCCTTGCCGGCGATTCATGTTCTGGTATGGCGGACTACCGTCGTTTTCGTGTTGTTGCCCGCGCTCGGACTGATAGTCCTCCCGCCGCGCGCTCTCGCGGCAAACGCTTTTCGGGTTTGGGTGATCATTGGCGTTATCGCGGCGGCTGAAATCCTGCTGTCATTCACGTTATGCAGCCAAATGGTTCCCGGATGCCAGTTGCGGGTTGCGGCGCCGATACGGGTGCTGGGCAGCGCGGCAGCCTGGCTGGCTGCTACGCTTGTGTTTTTTCCCCGTGTGGAGACGGAGTTGCTGGACCAGGAGGGCCTATGGTGTCTGACGGCTGGATTAGTTATGGCCGCATGGGCGGGCGCGGCGCTCTGGATACTGGCCCGCATGGGCGCCGTTTTATCGTGGGGCGGCGCCGGGGCCACCATCGGAGCGCTTGCAGGATTGGTCGGCCTCTCGGTGTTGACGTTCAACTGCGTTGTGTTTAACTTTTATCACCAGGCCTTCTGGCATGGGTTGGTCTTATTGGCAGCTACTGTAGGCGGTTGGACGGTGGGCGCTCTCGCCTCTTTGCCGTCAAGCCGTATTGCGCACTGAAGAGATGCTGGCGGGGACCTTCGGTGCACAGAATCTTCCACCATGATCGAGATCCCCTAGCTTCGAGTTTTGTCGGGATATAAAAAGGGGCCGGAGCGCCAGATTCCCGTCGTTCGGAACAGAGATTGAGAGCGTCATCGCCAACACCGGATGCACGGAACGCACACTGTCGTCGCTGGCGTAACATCCTTTAATCCAGACATTTACAATCAGACGCCGGGCCCGACGTGTAGGTTCCAACGGCACCATCGGGTCAGCTTGGGTGCCATCGATGCACTCCGCAATGACGCTCAGAAAGTGCCGATTCTGAGGGGTGAAAAGCGTCAAACATCGCGTTTTCGCCGCAATCTACCCTGTTTTGCCGCGAGGTCCTGATGATTGCCAGTCAATGGCCAGGTAAGGTGAGGATGAAGCGTGGATGCTGGTGCGGGAACCAGCTGCGTCCCTGCAGCGCAGTGCGCCGTTCAGCTACCTTGGGCCACACGCCTCCGTTGCCCGGACCAGCCGGTACCCTTACACGGGCGGTCTGACCCAGTCGAGCGCGGAAGAGTTCATCGGGGCGCGATGAGCGGAGGGTTTGCCGAAATGGACGAAATTGCCGCCAAACCCGTCGAAAGGCCGACTTTTGTCGCTTTTGGCGCTCAAAATCATCCATTTTGAAGCATTATTTTGGAGGCATTCCAGAACGCCCCGGGCTGATCCAAACGATGCCGCAAGGAGCGTAGACGGACGGCGCACTTCTTCGGTAACTGCCTAAATCGTATGTGATTTTATGCCATCATGCCAGAGTGCGCTTCCGCAGATATTCCTGCGTACCCGCCCTCAATCGCTATTCAGGAAAGACCAAATCTGGTACCTCAGGCCCTTTTTCATATCCCGACAAATTCCCGCGATTATCCGACACTCCGCAAGTTTGCAACCAGAGCCGGCTGGAACACCTTTGTAAGGATAGAATTCCACGGGGTGGATCGCTGGATCTAGCGGTAACCCACATTGCGAGCCGCCATCTTCCGGGTTGCACGATTCAGACGGGCAGAGATTGAACCCTCCGTGGGAGACAACGCGCATGGCATATAGCAGCTCGCCATTGAGAAACTCCATGCGTAGCTCTAGCGGATAAGGATACTTCCATGAAAATTAGATTCACGCTACTCCCTGTTACCTGCGGCTCGGTGCCCGGCCCAGGAAGATGCGCACAGAAGAATGAGCTGGCTTTCGGCCTCGGAGGAATACCCACGTTATTGCGAAAGCAATTCGCCGGTCCTGGATGCGGGAGTCGCGTTTCAGGTGAACTCCAGACGCAGGGTCCTGAGTGGTAAGAAATGGGCGCTTTACGGAGAAATTAATTTCGTCGCGAGCCCATTGCGCGAAGTCTCGAGTTCAGTAAATGCTGCAACTCACGACTTCGCGAGCCTCCTTATCACGCCTGGAATTCGCGTGAAGTTTCGGCCTACATCGAGAATTTCGCCGCATGCAGTTGTTGGAGGGGGATACGCCGACTATGAACAAGCCATGACACTCATCGATGGCCGTCCCAACCAGGCTTCCCGGGAATTCTCCCGCAGGGCCTTGGAGTTCGGAGCTGGGGCAGATGTTCACATCTGGCGATTCGTCGCCCTTCGCGGCGAAGCTCGCGATTTCTACACGGGTTCGCCCACCTACAACATTCCATCGATCTGGGGCGGCCGACACAATAGCGGCCGACACAATAGCGGCCAACGCAATATTGGAGCGGCAGGCGCCTGTGTTTTGCGGTGGCACTAAGGCCAGCGCTATTTGATCTCCATCACTTCACCGATACTTTTTTTGGCGATGTCTGGAACCGTCGCATCTGAGGCAGGAAAGCCGACTGGGATCAGAACAAAGGGACGCTCGTTCTTAGGCCGGTCGAGAATGCTCGACAAAAATCCCATTGGGCTGGGAGTATGAGTTAGCGTCGCCAAGCCACCCATGTGTAAGGCCGCCAGAAGAAACCCGGTCGCGATCCCGACGGACTCCTGGACGTAATAATACTTGGTCTTAACCTCGCCATCCGCATTTTGAGTAAGCCCGAAGTCGATTCTAAAGACGACGATCAGATACGGCGCAATTTCGATGAACTCCTTCCGCCAGTCGGTGCCTAAGGGAGCCAGCGCGTCTAACCAATCCTGCGGTATCCGGTGCTCGTAGCTCTCGCGTTCTTCCAGCTCCGCCGCCTCGCGGATCTTGCGCTTAACCTCGGGGTCCTGCACGACGACAAACTTCCACGGCTGCTGATTGGCCCCACTGGGAGCGAACGACGCGCATTGAATGGCGTTTTCGATCAGCTCGAACGGAACCGGCTCGGATGACATGCAACGGACCGAGCGCCTGGCCGCCATGCGACCTATGAATTCGCGCGAAGCCCGCAACTGCTCCGAGGGCGGCACGCGTTGAAAAGCCAGAGGAATATGCAGGTGGGGTTTCAAGGCGGTTCAGTCCGATAAGCCGGCGATCTTCTGCCGCGTGCGGTTCACTTCCAGCCTCGTGACATCCGGCCTGGCGTAGTGGCCGGAAGGATCGAAGTTCTGTCTCTCTTCGAGTACGCGCTGGTAATCGATGCTCGCGATGAATAGCTTCTCCTCCGACCCTGAAGGCGCGAGCAGCCACTCTCCATCCGGCTTCGCGATGCACGATCCTCCGCTCGCCAACACCGCGGGGCTCGCTGAGGCGGCTAACTCGCGCCAGGCCGACCCGCCGCCGATATCTTCCCTCCGCATCAATCCCGAAACAGAGGCGACGTACGACCTTGACTCCAGCGCGATGAACCGTGTGATGTCACGCGTGTTGTGAATCGCGCCGGGCCATACGGCGACATGCAGATCTTCGCCCTGGGCGTAGAGCGCCGCTCGCGGCAGAGGCATCCAGTTTTCCCAGCAACTCAAGCCACCCGCGAGAAACGGGCCTAGCCGATGAGTTCGCAATCCGTGGCCGTCCCCGGCGGACCACACCAGCCGCTCCTCATACGTGGGTATCAGTTTCCGGTGAATCGAGCCGATCTCCCCGTGGGAATCGATGAAGACGAGCGAACAATACAGGCTGTGGCCGCCGCGGTCGGCTGCGCGCTCGACGCACCCCAGATACACGGCGATGCGATTGCGTGCCGCCGTCGCGCGGACTTCATCCAGATGTCCGGCTTCGGGTTGAACTGCCTGACCGGCGTACTCCGCGAAGATCGTCTTCTGGAGAGTGGAATTGAATCGTGCTCCGTCTGTCAATTCCACCCAGAACGGATAACCGGGGACCAGCGCCTCCCCGAACGCCACCAAGCCGCAACCTTGCGCCGCCGCTTGCTCGACATACGAATTCACCTTCGCCAGCGTTGCCTCGCGATCCAGCCAGACCGGCGCGATCTGCGCCAGTCCCACTGTGAGAGAATCGCCGGCCATGCCTCAGTATTTGTTGCGTCCGGCCATGACACCGCCGTCCACATCCCAAATTGCGCCCGTAACCCAAGACGCTTTGTCGGACAATAAGAAGCACACCACCTCCGCGACCTCCTCAGGCCTTCCGATCCTTCCAATAGGATGAAAGCTGTTGAAGCCCTGTAGAGCCGTGTGCACCCGATCCTTTGGAATGAATGCTTCGAAGATGGGCGTCTCCACTACGGCAGGAGCCACCGCATTGACCCTGATCTTGGAACTCGACAGCTCCATGGCGAGATGTTGAGTCAAGGCGTGCAATCCTGCCTTTGCCATCGAATAGGACGACGAGGGCGTCGCTTCCACCGCCTGCCGCGCCCACATCGACCCGATATTTACGATCGACCCACCAGAGCGGGCCGCCATACCTCTCGCGACGTGCTGCGTGATGAAGAAGATCCCGCGGTTTAATTCGAGGTACTGGTCGTAGTCCTCCATCGTTTGATCCAGGAAGGGCTTCGGAACAAATACGCCTGCGGCGTTGACGAGTAAGTCGACGTTCGCAAGCTGAGCTCCGGATTTCTGGAGCGCGTGCGCCAAGCCAGCCTTGTCGGTGATGTCTATCCTTAAACCCACGACGTTTCCGTAGACGCTCAGTTCTTTTTCCACCGCCCCAAGCTTCTCGGCATTTCGGCCCACGATCATTGTACTGCCGGCGTCCCGTTGAAGCAGAAGTGTGGCAACCGCCTTACCGATCCCGCTCGTTCCGCCTACCACGAGCGCTGACTTACCCGCAAAGTTCCGCTCCATGTGTATATATTCTCCTCCTGATTATTGCGCATCGTCGGCGCTCTCCCGGCTAAAAGAGCTGATTCGCTGCCGGACTGAAAAAGTAACGCAATTCGAGTTGGAACTCCCGTGACCTTTCATCCAGGCAAAACGAATTATAGCGGTAAGAGACGAATCACATGACAAAAACGGACCTAGCGAGTTTTGCTGAACTGTTGAGAGCCAGGCAGGCTGAATTCTCGATGCCATCGCTTGGCCGGGAAAGCATAGCGAATCGAACGGAGTGCCGATCTGCTCGAAAGAGGCCGAATACAAGGACCGCAGTGCCGAGAGGCAGATGTGAGCTGTGTTCCTCAATCGCACCGATTGGCAAAAGAACGATATCCGTCCCTTTCCCCGCAGCCTCAAACTCGGGAAAAGTCATATCAAGCATCGTGGGATATTTGACTGTCTTGCGCGACAATGCCTCCTCGTTCGACTGACCACTAGTGATGGCCTGCATGGCGGAATAAACAAAGAGCAGGGCCGGGGCTGCCACGATCATGGTGATGAAAGCGCGTTTCGTCATGCGATTTGCTCTCTTAGAGGCCGCGAAGTCGCGGCATTGCGTGCGAATTCCGACGATGTGAATAGCGGTCGGAGCGAAGCGACGCAGCGGTGAGCCAGCGCGCCTGTGGCTGTGGGGGTGAACTCGGGGTGTGGGGCATCTGGCGTCCAGTAATCAATATTCCACAGGGCCTTCTTCTCAACTCACGCCTATCGAACTCGAAGCGGTGTTGCTGCATGAAATGGCGCATGTCCTCCGTTGGGAAAATTTATCTGGCACGTTTGTGCACGCGTTGGTCTGCCTCTTCTGGTTCCACCCGGTCCTCTGGTGGGTTGAGCGCCGGCTGCTGATAGAACGCGAGCGCGCCTGCGATGAAATCGTGATCCACAGCGGGATGGAAGCTAAGGCCTATGTTGCAGGAATACTGAAGGTGTGTCG
>JBBSHP010000176.1:0-8009 GCA_038232555.1 Bryobacterales bacterium | reverse complement strand
GGGAAATGAAATCCGAATTATCCAGCGGCGCGGCGGCAGATGGCGGGAGGGGAGGCGCTGAGAAGGGGGCCGTAAACCGCAACACCGCGAGGGCGCCAACGCCAGCGGCAATCGCCACTGCGGTCCAGCGAGCCTCCATGCGCGTATTGTGCCGCTGCCGGAACGCGGCCTGCAAAGCTTGTTCCACCTGGGGCGGCGCTGCTCGAGGGCCGGTACCGGAAACGGCACGCAGAAGCTGATTCAGTTTTCGATCGCAAGGTGTCATGTAGAACAGGTCTCCAGGGCGCGCATTTTCCACGACAGCAGCGTACGAGCGCGATGTAAACGCGAGCGCACCGTACCCACCGGGCACCCGAGGATCGCCGCCTTTTCCGCGTAATCCAATTCATGCAAGTCACAGAGCACCACCACTTCCCGATAGGGAGCGGGTAGCCGAAGTATGGCTTGTCTTAGCAGATCGATCCGCTCGCGGTTCGTAATGTCGCCGAGGATATCGTCGCCATCCGAGGTGAGAGAGGCCGGTTCGTGCTCCGGATCGTCGATGCTCACGGTATCCGGTTCATCGCGTTCCAGGTGCCGCAGCACGTAGTTGCGCGTGACGCCGTAAAGATACGAGAGCAGCGGACCACGCTCGGCATTATATTGCCGGCTCTCGCGCATCAGCCACATAAAAACCTCTTGCGTTACCTCTTCGGCCAGTTCCGTCTTGCCGCTCATCTGCAACGCGAAACGGTACAGCATGCCCTGGTAGCGGCGATAGAGCGTTGTGAATGCCAATTCATCGCCAGCCGCCATCAGCCGCAACAGGTCACGGTCTGAGGAATCCACAGAGGGCAGCATGTACTATCCGACGATTGGCATCACGTTCTGTTAAGTATTCCCGCGCGCGGGGGGATTCGTTCCAATTTTTTTGATCCTCCCCTCGTTATCCAATTGGAGGGTTTCAGCTCCCCACTCCACTGTATTCCCGAACAACGCGACGACCCAGACTGCGGCCCCGTACAGATCGCGCAGGGGGATCAGGGGCCAAAGCCTGAGCACATCCGGGCTTCGGACCACAAACCATCCAGCCGTGATTGCCATGGTGAGCCGGAGAGCCAGCAAGAGCACAGCTACCCGCCCCATTCCTGCCGCCGCGGCGACCACCGCCCATAGGGTGGCAAAAGTGAGGGGCAATCCCAAGTAGCCCCCTTTGCGGGACAAGCGGATGGTGCGAGCCCAACGCAGTTGATGGGTCCAAACCTGGCCCCAAGTTTGGCCGTGCAGGTGCGTGCTCACGATCACTGGCGAGATGACATTGCGGAGCCCGAGCGCATGAATTTTGCAGCCGAGCTGGTAGTCGTCGGCCAGGTAATCCGCTACGGCCGCAAAACCTCCGATGCGGTCCAGGTCGGCTCGCCGGAATGCGAGGGTGGAGCCTAGTCCGAACTCCGAGACGCCCACGAAGGGGGCTACCAGTGCGCTGGGGGCGAAGTCCGTGGCGACGCCCAGAGCTTCCCACCGGCTGGGCCAGGAGGGGCCTTCGGCCCGATAGATACACGTCACCAGGCCCACGGTAGAGTCATGGAGCGGCGCTGTGACGTCGCGGATGTAATTCGGTGGGACCGCGATATCTGCATCGTTTACGATCAGCAGCGGGTGCCGGGCTGCTCTGACCAGGTCTAACAATACTCCCACTTTATGATTGGGGGCCTGCTGGGGACAGTGGACTGCCCGGATCGCGCCTGTGGGGAACTGAGAGATTGCGCGCCGGATCTCGGGCAGGGCCGGATCATGCGGGTTCTGATAGCCGAGGAGGAGCTCGAAAGCCGAGTACTGTTGAGTGGCGTGGGAGCGGAGGGCTTCCAGAAAGCCCTCTGGCAAGCCGTGGATAGGTTTGAGAATGGAAACCGGGAGACAGGCGGCCAGACTGCCGGCGTCAGCGCGATTTCGATGTCGATGTCGATGTCGAGGGCGACGGAACAGGCAGGCTGCGATGGCGACCAGTTGATAGGCGCCTGCGATGCTCGCGATACAGCCAATTACAAAATTCACAGGGCAAGCAGGGCGACTCCGCAGGCCACTAAGCCCGCTCCGCCCCAACGGCGCAGGTCAACACGCTCTTTTAACAGCACCTGGGCGAGGATGGTCTCAAGCACCACAGTGGCCGCGCTGGCGGGGACGGCGAAACTCAGGTCGGCGATGGACAGGAGCTTCAGGAAAGCGAAGAAAGAGACCGCCATAAACGCGACAGCCAGGATGAGGAACTTGCGGCGTGCGAGCCCGGCCAAAAGACTTCCCAGCTGGCCGGGCCTGAAGTCCTGGACTTCGCCAACTTTTTTCATTTCAATGGTCTGCAGTACATCGCCAACCACGGTGCTCCCGACCATTATGGCCAGAAGTAGCCAAGTCATCATGCGGAATTCACGGTCCGGGGATAGGTTCTCCCCACCACCACCATTCCGCCCATAATGAGCGCCGACCCCAGCCAGCGCTGCCAAGTGATCTGCTCGGCGAAGAAGTATTTTCCCATGAAGACGGTGAGGACGTAACCGACCGAAGTTACCGGCAGGACATAGCTGAGGTCCGCCCAGCTCAGGAGCGTCATGCGGCTGAGCAGCCAAACAATCAGGAGCGCAACGCCGAGAAGTACATAGGGGCTGAAGAGACCCTCATGTTTGAGACCCCAACTCAGGGCCAGATTGCCCAGAACGTTACTTACAATGACGATCGCAGCGAAAAACCGGGTTTTGGCGTCTGAACGGCCAGGCTGCTCAATTGACACGTTCTTCGACGGCGCTCAAAACCGGAGCAGCGGCTTTCTGCTCCTTGATGTACTGCCTGCGCTTGGTTCGCAGGGCCATAAACTCGCGGGCTTCTTTATAGAGGCGTTGACGGTCGTGACTGTCGAACATAGCCTTGCTCACGATGCGCCAAGCGACCTTGGGACGGAAGTAGTATTCCGAGTAAAAGCGCTCCACCCATTCCATCAATTCGCCGCGGTCCATGCCCGGATAAACCACATTGGGCAACTGATGGCCGGTGTCATCCGACATGCCCACGATGGACACCAAACCGTTCTTCTGCGCATGATCGTAGAACTCGGTGCCGGGAAAAGCGTGCCCCAGCGAGACCTGGATGGTTTCGACATCCAGCTTCTTCGCGAAATCGATGGTGGTGCGGATGGTGCCACGAGTCTCGCCAGGAAGGCCGACGATGAAGTCGCCGTGAATCAATAATCCGAGCTTTTTGCAATTCGCCGTGAAGCGCTGCGCCATGTCGAGCGTGGCGCCCTTCTTGATGTTCTTCAGGATCTGCGCATCCCCGGTTTCGTAGCCCACAATCAGCAAGCGGCAGCCGGCGTCTTTCATGGCCTTTAACGTATCGTAATCGGTGGTGACGCGCGAGGTGCAACTCCAGGTGAAATTCAGCTTCTTGAGCTTGCTGCAAAGGTCGATGGTGCGCTCTTTGCGGTAGTTGAAAGTATCGTCGTCGAAGAAGATCTCTTTCAGCCCGGGAAAATTTTCGAGCACGTATTTGCACTCGTTCGCGACATCGTCGGAGGAGCGCGTTCTCCAGCGATGGCCGGAGTGCGTCTGGGGCCACAAACAGAAGGTGCACATGGCCGGGCAGCCCCGGGTGGTGTAAAAGGAAATGAACGGATTCAGCAGAAACGGAACGTTATAGTTATGGAAATTCAGGTCGCGCTTGTAGACTTTTGAAACCCAGGGCAGCTCATCCAGATTCTCAATGACGCCGCCTTCGGGAGTATGCACCACATCCCCGTCTTTCCAGTAGCTGACGCCCGGCAGTTCAGAGAGAGGGGTACCTTGAGCGTATTTCGCGATCTGGTGATCGAACTCGCGCCGCACTACAAAATCGATGGCTCTCGAGGCCCGCAAGGACTTCTCAGGTTCGATCGTGACGGGCGGTCCGACGAAGGCCACCTTCATTTTCGGATTGACGTCTTTCATCATCTCCGCGATCTTGGTATCGACATGGAAGCCGGGGCTCGACGTGAACAGCACCAGCAGTTCAAAATCGTTGGCCATGCCCACAGTCTGGTCGATCGAAACCTTATGCGGGGGTGCGTCGACTACTTTGCTATCGGCCAACATACCGGCGGGATAGCACAGCCAAACGGGATACCAGTACGATTCAATTTCACGGGAGGCTGGCCAGCGGGAGCTTGCACCACCGTCAAAGCCCTCAAAAGAGGGCGGATTGAGGAATAGGGTTCTCATTGATTCAGTTGAAGGAGTGTGCTTCGCGGATTCAGCGTTGATACTCGGATAAAGCTAGTTTAGCAGGTTTAGGTTCAATGCTGTTCACTCGAAGAACCGTTTTGGGGTAGGCGCAAAGCCACTCCCCAACGGCCGCTGCTCAGAAGAGAGTTGGATCCTCTCCCGTTACCCGCCAAAGAGAACTACGGGGAGGAGTGATAATTATGACGCCCGCAGCAAGGTAGTGCGCGGGGGCTCCTGGTACGACGACTCCAGGTTCGTCCGGGCTTCGGACCGTAACTGGCTCGAGCCGGCGTACCGGTTCAACATTATTGGGTTCCGGTGCGTAGGGGGAAATTTTTTTGGGGGCATATGACCGAACCGACCGTGGTAGTTCAAAAAGCTTACGACTGGAACCTCTGGATTCTGCCCAAGGTGGAGAAGTTTCCCAAGTCTTATCGTTTCTCGGTAGGCCAGAACCTGGTATCGACGTCGCTCGATCTCCTGATGAATCTGGTCGACGCGACCTACCAATCGAAAAATAGCGCTACGTTGGCGGCTGCGGTCAGGAACGTGAACCGGGCGCGTTACCTGGTTCGGCTCTCGAAAGACCTCAGGCTTCTGAACGTCAGCGGCTACGAGTTCGCCGCGCAGGGGCTGGATGAGATTGGGCGCATGACGGGCGGATGGTGGAAGAGCGCAAAGGGGCCGGGCAGGGAGTAAGATCCGGAGATGAAGCGAGCGGGGAATCTTTGGCCTCAACTGACCAGTTGGGAGAACCTGCTGGCCGCGGCTCTGTCGGCCGCACGCGGCAAACGGAAGCGCCCGGATGTGGCGCGCTTCCTGTTCAATCTGGAGCCAACCTGTGTTCGCTGCAGCGGGAATTACTTACTGGCGCGTGGCAACCCGGCGAATACCGGACATTCTGGATTAACGATCCGAAACCGCGCATGATTTCGGCCGCGCCGTTTCGGGATCGCGTGGTGCATCATGCGGTCACGCGCGTGCTGGAGACGGTGTTCGAACCTCGCTTCACCGCCAGTTCGTTCGCCTCGCGCAAGGGCTTCGGACAGCACCGAGCGCTCCGCAAAGCGCGGGTGGCCTGCGGGCGCTACCGGTACGTGCTCAAATGCGACATCCGCAAGTACTTTCCATCGATCGATCACCCGATCCTCAAAGAACTGCTGGAAAAAGCGATCAAGTGCAGGCCCACGCTCGATCTGGTCTCGGCCATCATTGACGGTTCGAATCCGCAGGAAGAAGTGAAGGCCTGGTTTCCGGGCGACACGCTGTTCACGCCGCTGGAGCGGCGCAAGGGCCTGCCGATAGGCAATCAGACGTCGCAGTTTTTCGCCAACGTTTACCTGAACGCGCTGGACCACTTCGTCTTGCGCGAACTGCGTCCCGCGCTGTACTTGCGCTACGTGGATGATTTCGTAGTCTTCGGCGACGATAAAGCGGAGTTGGCGTCAATGCGGCGGGCCATCGCGGTCCGGCTCGAAGATTTGCGTCTCGACTTAAATGCAGGCAAGAGCCGCGTTTACCGCTGCGTGGATGGCGTGACGTTTCTCGGTTGGCGGCTTTTCAAAGAGTTCGCCAGGCTCCCGCGCCGCAAGGTCGTGAGACTGCGCCGGCGTTTGCGTCAGGTATCGGAAAGATTTCATCGCGCAGAAATGGACTACGCGGGCGTGCGGAGACGGATTTCAGCATGGCTCGGCCACGCAGCGTTCGGAAATACATGGAAGCTCCGCAAAGAGATGTTCGCAAAGTTTATTCTTATAGGAGCGGAGCGCAGCCGTAGTGCGCGGGGGCTCCTGGAACAACAACAGCAGGAACGTCCGGGCTTCGAACCGTAACAGGAACGAGCCGGCGAACCGGAACAACAATATTGGGTTCCGGTGCGTAAGGGAGGGAAACCGGCCGGAGCCGGGGCTTTCAAGGAAGCCACGGGCGCGCGTTTCCACTTCCGGGTTGCGATCCCGACGCCGGCGTAAGATGCGGCGTCGAACACCAAACCACCCCGGGCCTTCTGGTAGCCGTTGAGGCGAAAGCCGGCCCGTGGCTCCTGGCGTGTATCTATCTGTCCATGCTCAAACGAGCCAAAACGCTTCATTCCCTTGGGTCTAAGCACCCAAGCCCGGATCACAAGGTCGAAGCGACGGCCTGCTCAGCACTCGGATCTTTGCAGAAGTGGGTGAAGTTGATGTTCATTTGAACCCGCCCGAACAAGCGTGTGTCGACTAAGCTTTCTACCCGCTGTGGGATGGATATACCGTTCCGGAGCTCATAGGTTCGCACAAACTCCATTTTCTTTAGGAAGATGGAAGGGGTCTTTACAAAACGGCCGGACTCCCGCATGGGCATAGCGGTCTTAGGATCCAGCCAGAGGTCGCCCTTGAATAGACCCACTTGTCTTTTGCGAGGGGAAAGTTGAAATACGTACACTTGAGCGCCATTGTCGCTCTGCAACCCCTTGAACTTAAACTTGTAATTCTCGGGCGTGATGGAGAGGTTGGGCCCTTCCTGGGCTTGCGCATCCGCAGCCAGGTAGCGCGCAATCACTTCCTTCTTAATAGCCCCGTCTCCATTGAATCCAAGCATGTGGTAAGTAATCTTGCCTAGCGTGGAGATGTTCCGGAGGGCATGCAGGCGCCCGGTCTTATTGAGCTTGGGCACACTCGCGTCGATGTCCACCTCCATGGTGGCTCCCCGCAAGGTGAACTGCTGGGCTCGGGTGGCACTAACGTACCGGACCAGCAGCGCCTGCTCCGAAACTGCGCCGAAAGCTTCTTCGGCAAATGCCGCGCCTGCCAACAACAAACCCAGACCCAAATAGATACTAGTTTTCACGACTAAGCACGATCTCCCGTTTACGCTTGTCTATTGGATACGATGACGGACGTTAAGATTCCTCTTTGGTTACCAGTAAAGCGTGATTCTTGGGGCCAGAGCATATCAATGCAGGAAAAATGTTCTCTGACCCACAAAATCGAAGGTTGGAGGTGGTCTTGCTTACGCTTTTACTGGCTTGTCCGACGCCTTCCATTTCTTCTCGTCCCAATACATTACGCGTCCGTCGCGGTAAGATTGAACCGCCAGATTGATGAGAGCTTGTGCGCGCGCACCCGTGTCGACATCCAGGTGAGGTTTCTCCCGGGTGCGAACGCACTGCAGGAAGTTTTCGACGTGCGCCACCATCATGTCTTTCTGATCGACCGCTATCTTGAATTCTTCCGTGCCGAATTTGGAAGCGTACTCAGCTCCGCCGATAGCGGTCAGGTCTCCGCTGCCGTCCCCGCCCCGCCGCCGGCGAGTGGTCTCGGGCTTCACCGTGATGAAGTCGGTCTTGCTCTCAAATTGGCCATGCGGGACCATGACGATCGTTCCGTTGTGCCCGCGGATCAGACCGGGAATGTGGACGGAATTGGCCATGGATGAACTCAGAATCAGGGAATGAGCTTTGGGGTATTCGGCAAGCAGGTTGAACGTGTCGGGAACCTCGCGCGAGTCTTTGAAGACGTAGATTCCGCCCTGCGCCATTACCTTGGTGGGGAACTCGGCCTGCCCCCAGCAGATATTCAGCGGCGCAACGACGTGATAGAAGAGATCGGTTGCGATGCCGCCCGAGTAGTCCCAGTACTTGCGGAAGCGGAAAAACCGATCAGCATCGTAGGGCCGTTTCGTAGCGGGGCCTAACCAGGTCTTCCAATCGATGTAGTTGTCGCCGGAGGCATCCGGGCCGGCCTCTTTATCGATGGCGTAATTCCATTCGCCTTCAATCGAGTTGCGATGGTACGATCCCTGACT
>JBBSHP010000175.1:0-8019 GCA_038232555.1 Bryobacterales bacterium | reverse complement strand
GGCACGACGAACCTGGTTATTCTGTTTGGCCTCCACCAGTTCGTTCACCAGCGCGGCGGCAGTCGTATAACGGACCCGCCGCTTCTGCCTGCATGCCGCCACACACAAGCCCGTTGCCAGATGGCTCTTGCCCGTACCGCATTCGCCGATCAGCACGACCGGCTCATTGCGTTCGATGTACCCGCCTTCGGCCAGTTCGCGAATCCTGGCGGCAGGAATCTGCGGAGCCTGCGCAAAATCGAACTCTTCCAGAGTCTTCATTCGTGGCAGTTGTGCGTCCCGCGTCCGGTTCTCGATGGCGTGCCGGTCTCTTTCCTCGCATTCCAGGGCCAGTAATGCTTCCAGATAAAGGATGTGACTCTGGTTCTCCTTCACCGCCTGCTCCGCCAGGGAAACGAAGTTCGCGCCGATGGCGGGAGTACGGACTGCTTTGCAATACTGCCGTATGCTGGCGTGTTCCAGATTCTCAGTCGGGCTTTTTCTTTCCGGCTGGTTCCTCATTGCATCACCGCCTTGCCGGAAAGGGGCGTCAGCAGCAGATCATAATCGTCCATCACCGGTTGCGGACGTTCGAACTGCGCCAGGTCTGCCGCTAACGTAATCGCGTAGCGCTTTCGCTGTTCCGGATCGGGCATCTGCAGGATATGAATGATTGCGGCCGAGTCCGTTACGCCAAGGCGCAGTGCCTGCTCCACCGCCTGAATCAGCTTGTTCCATTCATGGCTGAGTCCCGCCCGCACCAGCGTAATCATCTCTTTGGTGCCGCGGCTTCTGCCGTGCCGGTCTTCCAGCTTGCGCCAGATCTGGTCCATCGATGCCGGCCAGCGTCCGGCCTGCCTCCACTGCATCAGCGACGTTGATCCCTGCATGGCACCCGGCTTTTTCTCCAGAACGTCGAGGTAATGTTCCAGGTTCAGAATCTGGTTTCCTCGGCCATAACTCCGCTGGTGACGGGCCACGCATCTACCGTCATGCTCGACTTCGACCAGCGACGGCCAGACCCGCGCCGTTACGCGCAGGCCCGGCCACAGAGGCGTCGAATACCAGTTGGTCTTCACCTTCACACACCCTTTGCCGTCCACCACCAGCGGATACAGAATCTCGTCGATGGGGAAGCGCTCTTCTGCAAGCGGCAACAAGTAAGGGTTTTCCATCCGGGCGGCCTGCCCGACCGTGAGGCTTCTGCCGATGATCGTGCGATCTCTGCCAAGAGTACATGCGACCAGTAACTGTTCGTTCAGGCTCGCCAGATCCTTGGCTTCCGGAACCGGCACCAGCCAGTTGCGGCGGAACCATCCGAGTTCACCTTCCACGCCGCCCTTTTCGTTGCCGCTGGCGGGGTTGCAGTATTCGCTTTTGAATCCCCAGTGCGACCGGAACGCGATCACCCGTTCGGTTTCCTCACGCTGATATCCACGAAGTATTTTCTTCACGGCCGCCTTCAGGTTGTCGTAGCGAAGGGTCCGGAATACGCCACCGAAGTAACTGAAGCCATGCTCATGGGCTTCGAGGAAAGCCTGTTGCGTCGCGTTGGTATAAGCCCGGTGAAAGCCGTCGCCTGACGCCATGCTCCGCATTGCGAAGAACTGTAATGTGCGCAGCTCGCCATCCAGTTTCGCCACGGCCTCGAACCAGTCAACCTGGCCTTCCTGCCCTTGCTCGTAGCTCTGCGGAATGAAAACTTCGCGACCGTTCAGCCCCAGTTCCCGCTTTCGTTGCGCGACATACCGCCGGACGGTCGGCTCGCCGACCGGGTGATCGGGATGTTCCAAGCTCAGCCGTGTCCAGATCCGGTGGGCCGTGTGTCGCTGTTTGCGTGGCGCCTCCAGATCGAGTTGCAGTATCTGCTCGATGTGATCTTTGACCGGCCCCAGTCTCGGCTGTTCTCTCGCTGGTCTCTTCCGCACGGGCGGGATCGCCGCGCTGATCGCCTGCCGGACCATGCGCCGGTGAATGCTGTGCTTCGTCGCCAGCCCCTGTATCGTCTCTCCGGCCGCATGCCCCTGCCGGATCTCTTCAAATAGCTCCACTTTGACTCTCCTGCCCATCCCGGAATGGTTTCATCCGGGTTTAGGGTGGGCCAATTCAGACGATCAAAGTGGGCCAATTCAGATGATCGAACTCATACATCTCTGCCCAAGTCGAAAGTCGTAGGAGTTCGGGCCGAGTTGATCAACGTTAAAAGGCGAAATGGAAAGATCACCTAACTTGACTGCCTCATGAATCGCGTTGCCAGTGAGAATCATAGGTCTAGCCCCTTAGAAGGCTGAAATCGCGGTTGGGCCTGGGCTCCAAGTCGTGCTGATACCGTCCTTTGTAAGGGGATACCGAGCCCGCACTGAACCAAAAGGCCACTTGTCCGAAGAGCATTCCGGCATAGACTCTAACCGGCTGAACAACAGAGATCTCAAGCGTCCAGCGGCTAACCGTACCCACGTGGCCTAAATCAGCCGTAGCGTTTAGGAAGATGCCAAGTCGTCCCAGTGACGACCGACCCAACAAGGTCATTGCGTGTTTCTTGCTACCAATGATCTCAGTGGTCGAACCGAGATAGAGAACATCGGGATGGAGGAGCAACCCGTCGGGCGGAATTTCGAATCGCTGATGCGCGGGATCTCCCTCAGAGGAGGCGACCCTCAGAAGGAAGCGCGACAAACGAAAGTTGTAGCTGTTGGGGTTGAGTTGTTCTGGGTCGAAGGGATCTATGAGAATATCACCTGCATTGCATGCCTGCTCTATTGCATATCCACTGAGAATCATGATGGCGCTCCATCAACGCACCCACCAGTGTAGTGCTTTCTTTCGCAGCCATAGCAGGCGACGGAAAGAAATTGCGTTTGAGGCATCTGTCTTACGGAAGCGGCTAGATTCAAGAGCGGGGCGCTTGACTACACGCGTTGGTTAATCGCAAACCAAACCCGGGGAATAGAAGAGAATGAGGAGAAATGAGTATTCTCCGTAGATCATTAAAAACACAAGGGAAGTTATGGGATCACGAACGCTACAGCAGCTGTCCCAACTGTCAACTTCAGCCCCCCTCGGCCTTCTCGGAAACTACTCCCCTGAACTCGGCCCTACTCATTGACCCGTCTAATGCCCACTGCGGGAACTGAATCCCGCCGCGGTTGTCCACAAGTCATTCGGGGAAGTTAGCGGTATAGTTGTGCTATGGCGGGTAGATCCGATGAAACGTCGCGCTCGCAGTAGATCCGCCTCACACCTGAATTGTGGTACCGGGGAGAGTCGCACCCGAGCTCGTGAGCGCGCAGTCCACTCCTACCAGGCTTTTTACGTATCCACTGACGTAGATTTATGTGAATCAGATGGATTTTTCTGTACCGGTGCTGTACAAAAGTCAAAACTAGTTTATTTTTCGCTACGTGTGAT
The DNA here is from genome assembly GCA_038232555.1 of Bryobacterales bacterium. Classification (GTDB taxonomy): domain Bacteria; phylum Acidobacteriota; class Terriglobia; order Bryobacterales; family Bryobacteraceae; genus JBBSHP01. The sequence goes on along the minus strand of JBBSHP010000175.1, from coordinate 4,632 downwards.
TTGCCAGACGAGCTACCAGGCTGCTCCACCCCGCACGTCTTTATATCATTTTATCGACGAAAAATGCAAAACACGCAAGACTCTGGTGATGAGCTCGTCGTAAATGTGCTTTAGCGATTTTTAGAGTTGTTTTTGATCGTACTTTTTATTTTTACTGTATCGGAGCTGTACACATTTAGGCATCAACACCGTCGATCAATCTAGCCGACGGCTAGCTTAATAGGCTCGTCACTAATCGTCGGCGACTTGCATGTGACTGGAGGATGATGGTCTATATCAGGCTTAATTGCAGTAAAACTTGACACCAGGATGGGTTCATCGTGTCCGCCTAATTTGCTTGTCCGTTATTGGCGGACAATATATAATTGCGGACATGTCCGAGAATTTGAGCCCGTTCTTTGATCGCCTGCACCAATTACCTTATGTCTTGCAGGTCGGCATCAAAGCATCTCCCCGTTTACATCCAAGCAGGACCGTAGAACTACGCACGCGGGGCGGCAAGTTCAATTTCGCGCTTGAAGTAAGACGGAGCCATCTAAGCACGACAATGACGAACGCCCTGATTAGCCTCGCCAGGCCAGCGCGGCCTTTGATGCTTTTCGCCCGCTACATCAGCCGGCCGACTGGTGAACGGTTAACCTCCGCAGGCATCAATTTCGTCGATGAAGTGGGCAACCTCCATATAACGCTCAGCGAAAATCACCACACGCTCATTTTGGGAAAAAAAGATCGAAGGGCAGAACCCGAGCATAAGCGTGTGGGCGCCGCGACCGTGCAGGTGCTCTTTGTATTTCTCGCCAAGGCCGATGCGATTGCATGCTCTGTCCGGGATCTGGCGCGATTGGCGGGTGTCAGTAAAACCGCCTCTGCCGATGCCCGCCAAAGACTCGTAACCGAAGGAATCTTGCATGATTCGGGAACAAAACGTTTTCGCATTGGGGAGTCTAAACTACTGCGAGAACGATTTCTAGAAGGATACCCCCGTGTCCTCCGACCCCAACTTTTTATCGGCCGTTATCGCAGTCAAGAGCGCGACCCGGAACGATTCGTTGAACGTTTCGCGCACTATGCCCTACAACACAACGTGGATTGGGCCCTTACGGGGGCAGCAGGAGCCGCCGAATTGGATCGGTTTTATCGAGGCGATGAGACGGTAATATTTATAGGAGACCCTTCTGACGCAGTGCCTCGACAGATGGCGCTCGTTCCCGATCGAAACGGCCCCATTACGCTGTTGCGCCTCTTCAGTCCTCTGATCGTCTTTCCCCGGTCGGAGGGTATGCCGACAGCGCACCCCTGGCTCCTATATGCTGAACTGCTTCTGCACAGCGAACCTCGCGCGCTTGAAGCCGCCGAAGAAATTCGCACTCGCTATATCCACGCATGAACCCACTATCGCTTGAACATGTCGCCGCGGCTACCCAACTCAAGAACCTGTGTGACAGTCTGAATACGGAGATGGTGATCATCGGAGCGATGGCCTATCTGATGTGGATTCAGGATCCCTCCCGCCACACGCTCGACATTGATGTAGCCGTGGCCGTTGATCTCGACGACTATCACCGTCTTACGCTATTGTTGCAGGCCGCCGGATGGGAGCAAGAAAGCAAAAGGGAACATCGTTGGACTACGCCGGAAGGAGTCCGCATGGATATCATCCCCGCGGGACCGGTTTTGCGCGCGCGCCAATTTCTCGAATGGCCTGTTTCCGGCCTACGGATGAGCTTAGTTGGATTTGAGCACGTATTCAAGGATTCAGTGGCGCATTCCTTCGCGACCGGCCTGAGTCTCAAAGTGATCCCGTTGCCTGTTCTGGCCCTGCTCAAGATCGTGTCTTACCAAGATAATCCCTCTCAGAGACAGAAGGATATTAAGGATTTTGCAGCCATCATCCAGCGGTTCGATCCCGATGACACCCGCCGATTCGGGGAGGAGATCCTCGCAGCCAAACTGGAGTACGATACCACGGGAGCCTTCTTGGTCGGAAAGGATTTGGCTCCTCTCTGTTCTCCCGACGAGGAGCAATGGGTAAAACACTTCATCGCTAGACTTCGCGATCCCGATACCGACGCGTCACGGCTCTTTAGGCGCGCTATTCAAAACGAATTCGAGGAATCGGAGCCATCCATCTCGGACGCGCTCATTGAAGCCTTTGCGTTGGGATTTCAATCGTAGAACATGTCGATGGAAGGACGATTCTTGCTGTACAGGTGCTGTACAACTATCAAAACGTATTGATTTTACGCTACATGTGATCTGACCGACGAGCTACCAGGCTGCTCCACCCCGCGATCAATTCACCTCCGTCTGAGGCGATGAATTGGTCGCGATTTAGAGCCGATTCGCTATTTCGCCTTGTTGCTCCATCGAACCCTCTGGAATCCGATTTGCCGCTTGTTTCTCCTTCTTTTGCTGTACCGCTGCTGTACGATTCTCAATCGGCTCAGTCTTGCTCTGGGAATAATCAAAGCTCTTCCACTTTTCAAAGACCCGCTGTTCGTTCACATGCGCGTAATGCACAATCGTCCTGTACGAGTTCCCGCTTATCTTACAAACTTCGGGAACGGAATAGCCACCTTCAAGAAGCGCAGAGATCCCCGTATGCTTCGTCTCATGAAAACGCACCCCGTACAGCTTTTCCCGCTTTACCTTTTTGTAAACCGCCTCTCGAAAAGCCGCGAGCGTAGGCCAATAATCGAATATCGGACCGGCCGTATTTGGCGTCCCCATCGTCTCCAAAGCCTTTGGGTGAAGTTTGATCCACCGCCCATCTTGGCCTTTGATGCCAGGGACCCACAACTGCTCCGGCGCTTTGAAGTGCGACCAATCGGCATTGAATACCTGACTGATGCGAAGAAGCGAATATAGACCGAACCTCAACGCGCGGTTCAATTGGACGTCTACCGGGTAGCGCGGATTGATCGAAAGAAACCGCGCTCTTTCCTCTTCAGTCAGATATCGACCGACGAACTCGGATTTGGGAATTTTAAAGTCCTCGAACGGATACGCCGCAAGCCATTTCTTCTTGCGGCAAAAGCGGCAGAACGTTCGCAGTATCCGAAGGGACAGACTCTGGCCACCGGGATTGTAGCCAATCGCTTTCAAGTGACCTAACCAGTCGTTCACAAGATCCTCACTGAGCTGATCAACGGTTTGAATTCTGAAATGAGCAATCACCGTCTCGAGATGGCGACGATTTAATTCGTGCGTGCACGACTTCACATCCTCGCGGTGCAGAAAGGCTTCGAGTGCCGCTCGGATCTCTTTGCCGGTCACCGCTTGTCCGGCCCGAACTTGGCAGGCTTCGAGCGCCATCTTGCGGGCATACTCGTGTGCCAAGGCTTTGCCCGAACCAATCGGTTGAGCTTTTGAATGGCACTGGCCGTTTTCATCGCGCCAGCCGCTATGCCATTTCTGGCCTCGCCGAAATGCCCAATAGGAGGGATTCGCCATAAGGTTCACATTATAGATTTCCCATCTGCTTGTTGGCTAGCCAATAGGCGATGGCCTCACGGTTAAACAGCCGCTTGCGACGACTGATCGGAACCGACGGAATCTCCCCTTTGGCCGCTTTCTTGTAGACGGTCTTGGTGCTGTAATGCAAAAGCGTGGCGACTTCTTCAATGGTCATCAGTGCCATGGATTCGCTCATACTTTCTCCTTTCTCTGCTCGCGCCGGCTGCATCGGACCAGGCTCAAGTAGAAACCCGATTTCGGGCTTCGACATTTGACAGTGGAACGTCTTTCGTAATGCGATCACGCGCCATCTCGACATACTCGGGATTCAATTCAATCCCGAGGAAACGGCGACCGAGACGGACTGCCACTACACCGGTCGTGCCACTCCCACAGAAAGGGTCCAAGACCGTACATGGGACCGGCTCGCCCATGTGGGTACACGTTGACCTCCAGCCTGTTGTTACTGGCGGCGGGAATGGGCGGTCGTGATCTTCTCCGGACTGGCGGCGGGAATGGGCGGTCGTGATCTTCTCCGGACTGGCGGCGAGAGCGCACATTGGCCAGCATTCGGCGGCCGCTGGACTGTGGACCGGCGGCGCTCCACTTGCCGTTGTAATCGATCGGAACAAGCGTTCTTTTGTTGAGCACCCGCCGCCACGGTTCACCACAGCGCGGACAGCAGCCGCGCTCGCTTGTGCCGGCTTTGATGCAAGGCGCGACCAGCGCTTTTGGGTACGTGGCGAAATGAGCGCCGGCGTATGGCTCTGTGCCAATAGTCCAGACTGAGCGCTTGTTACGCCCGAGTTCCGGGTTGCCGTACCGGGTTCGACCATCGTGTAATCCGGCCGTGCAGCGGTTGCCTTGTTCCTTCAGCTTGGCGGTTTTGTGACCGAGAGTGTTCGAACTGTATGTGCGGTGTGGATGGTTGAACGGTTCCCGAATGGCAGTAGCGTCGTAAAAGTATTTGCGACTTTTCGATAGCAGGAAAAGATACTCGTGAGATTTGGTAGGGCGGTCGCAAACCGACTCCGGCATCGGATTCGGCTTGGCCCAGATGATGTCCGAGCGCAGGTACCAGCCGTCTGCTTGCAACGCCAGAGCGACCCGCCACGGAATGCCAATCAGATTCTTCGGCTTGAGCGCGGGATGATTATGCACCCACGAGCCGGTATG
>JBBSHP010000174.1:0-8033 GCA_038232555.1 Bryobacterales bacterium | reverse complement strand
GACGAAGAGGGTTTCAAAATCACAGCGCCCACCAAGCCTTGAGCCGGCTCTCAGCCGGAGCAGACTTCAGGCGGCTTCAGCCGCAACCTCGACTTTCAGTCGCAAAGGATTCTACCGGCTTTCAGCCGGTAGTCTTTTAAGATTCAGCGAAGCGTCGGCGTAGCCGTTCCGGCCTCCCGGCAGGCCCGATCCGCGCCGCCCTTTGAAGAACAGCGGCTCGTGAATCTCGATGCCATTGGCGCCGCAAAAGCTAGTGACGCGCCCATAGCCGGAGGCGATTTGAGGATCGCCCCAGAGCATGTGGCGCAAGGCACCTGGAAACATGCGGAATATGATTTTATACGGCCGGTCCTCTTTCATCAGATCGCCGTACCCGTATCGCAGGAAGCTGCGGGTACCCGCGCTGATCTTCATCAATGCGCCGTGGCCGGGCTGGCGTTCCGGATGCGCCATTTCCAACTCCCGGATGGCGGCCTGGTGATACGGCATGCCAAAGTGTTCGGCCCAATATTTTGGAGAGAGCACGACGGGCTGTTTGGTCTGGACGGCGACATCGATCATCTCCTGGTCCATGCCTTTGGCATGCATGTCAATCTCAATCTTGCGTCCACAGTTTGCAATGGCGCCGAAAATCGTGCGCCAGAAATCGTAATTGCCTTCGGGCACTCCGCTCTCACCGTGAATCCGGATGGTGAGGCCGGTGATGGCGGGGCACTCTTTGAGGAGCAGGGCAAGCGCATCGCGGCAATACGCAGCGTGATTCCCGGCGTTGAGGCCCTCAATGTAATGATTTGCGTTTTTGGTATCGATCCATTCGTACGCGTGGGTCCAAAGCCCAAGCTGGAAATCGAGACCGCGCTTCACCGTCTCTTCACTGATGAAACGGAGCAGAGCGAGATTGTTGTCGCGCTCGGAATCGGGAAGGTTGGTGGCGCGCACATTGTATCCCGGCACCGCGAAGAAAAAAGGGTAGGGAAACAGGAAATATGCGTCGGTGACCTGGCGCATAAAATCGTAACCGAGGCTCAGGCAGAGATTAAACCGGTTGAACCGCTGGGCGGCGAGCATGGTGAGGTACTCCGGCCACATCGCGCGGTCGTTGAACCAAGGTTTATCTTCCACGTCGCTGACGAAAGCGCGGCTGATGCTGCGGATCTGGTTAGCCGGCCGTTCGGCAATGGCCTCCGTGGATGTTAACGCGGCAACCGGATCGACGCCATTCTCGGCGCGGTCGGCGAGCTCCAACAATGCATAAACCAAGCCGCGGCTGTCGTGGCCATAGGCCGCCAAGACCGATTTGCCGCCCGCCTTTCCGAGGGCAACCGCAAGCGATTCGGGCGTGGTAGGGAGAGCGATGTTGGCCGAGCGTAGCACCTGCTGTCCGTTCTGCGAGCCTTGCGTGCAGGCGAGGATACACAAATCGCCCGGTTCGGACTCTGCCAGAGTTTGGTGCATCTTGACGGCGACGTTCCGGCTCTCGAGTGTCCGGCGGAGCTGGCCGGCAGCCCAGCGGCCGGGACCCGACGTGACTCCCTCGAGCACTATCGATACCGGTTGCGACGCGGCGACAGCTACGCTGCGCAGGACTGGCAAAGCTGCGGCCGAGCCGGTGGTCTGCAAGAATCTGCGGCGATGCATCGAACTCATCAGAAATTCTCCTTGGGGTGTCCAGTTGCGCGGTGATTACGCACCTCTGTCCTACCCGACTGCGGGATCAGTATATCAAGCCACGGAACGGGGTGCATCGAAGACGATGCGGAAGTGAACATGCTTCTGGAGCTTCCCGTGGCAGCCGATCCTTGTGGCAGACGCTCACGCCGAAACCGGCGCATAGGCGCATCTTTTGTGGTGTAGCGTTTCTGATACACCCCTTTAGAATCAAGAACATCCTCGGATGTTGGGTGGTTCGGAGGCGCAAACCGCTAAAGATGCGCCGCTATTACAGCGCGGCAGAGCGCAGATTCGCCTTCAGTATAGCTTCGCGGTGTTTCCAGCAAAGAGGACTGGACGCGTAAGTTGATCAAACGGCGTGGGATTGAGGTGCACGATTTTTGTGATCCAAAAAAGACTCCACCTGCGATGCGCGCAGTGTCCCCGCAATGCCGCAAACACGGCTGCCCGGCTGTCACGGTCGAGTCGATAGGGGCGGCTGAGGCATTGTTTCGCGCTCGTTTGCGGCGCTTTGGGGATCGGGTTCCAATAAGCCGCTCCGGGTAGATTGCGGCGCCGGTCGACGGAGCCCGATTCAGCGCCATGCAGATGCCCACCGTAGCATGCGAAAGTGATGACATATCTCAAGCACCGCTTCCTTGCGGTCGCGGCTCGGTTTGGCGTATCGCTTACGGTCGGCAGTTCCCCGAATCTACCACTTCCGTGAGAGAGTAAGAAGTTCCATAGGAGTTTTCACACACATGATCCAGCGATCCTTTTATCTCGGCCTCGCTTGTGCGGCAGCACTGCTGGCGCAAGGCAATCCTGACTGGCACCGACCTTTTCCGGCATTCAAAATTGCCGGCGAGCTTTACTATGTGGGCACCGTGGATCTGGCGGTTTACCTGGTCCACACGCCACAAGGAAACATCCTGATCAATTCCAACTACGAGCAGGATGTGCCGCTCATTCGCAAGAGTATCGAGCAGCTTGGCTTCTCCTACAAAGACACAAAAATCGTTCTGATCAGCCACGCCCACGGGGATCATGACGCCGGGGTGGGCGTCCTGAAGAAGGAGACCGGCGCCAAGCTGATGGTGATGGATGCCGATGTGCCGGAAGTGCAAAGCACCGCGTCCGGCCGGCCTGGCGCTGCGGTGGATCGCAGGCTGCACGACGGAGACACGGTGCAACTGGGCGGGGCGACGCTCACCGCCCACATTACGCCGGGCCACACCATTGGTTGCACCACGTGGACGATGGCGGTTCAAGATGGCGGGCGGACGCTGAACGTTGTGATTGTGGGGAGTCCTAATGTGAATCCGGGTTACGTCCTGGTGGGGAACAGGAAGTATCCGGGAATTGCCGATGATTATGTGAAGACCTTCGCGGTGTTGAAAAGTTTGCCTTGCGACATTTTTTTGGGGGCGCACGGCGCCTACTTCGGCCTGAAAGCAAAGTACGAACAAATGAAGAGCGGCGGGCCGAATCCCTTTATCGACCCGGACGGATATCGCGCCTTTGTGGCCGAGCGGGAAGCCACGTTCCGGAAGGAGTGGGAGCGCCAAAAGCAGAACCCGGGCTCCGCGGCGGGCAAGAATTAGCTCACCGCGCTTAACGGGGACCCAGGCGCTTGTACATGGCGCGAATCGAACTCGCGTTGCCCGCTGGACTGGCGGCCAACGATCCGTGCCTTCTTAAATCGATCTCACGGGTTAGATCATCGGCCGACTTGCCTGCTCGCTTTCCCGCCCGCACCTGATTTAACATGTCAGCGATATACTCGCGCTGCGCGTGAAGCGCGGGCCGGGCAGCCGGGGTGCCGTGTCCCGGAATCACGGTGTTCACGTCCCACGCAGCCATGCGATCCAGGGCCCGAATCCAGTTTTCGTGGTCCGCATCCGGATCGGCCATGTTGTTGCCTGAGGACCAGGTAACGCACAGGTCACCCGTGATGAGGATCTTTTGTTTAGGCAGGTACGCCACGGCATCGCCCTGGCTGTGCCCCGGCCCGACGCGAGTGAGTTCCACGCGCTGGGTTCCATCGTCGAAGACCATGCCGTCGGTGAAAGTAATGGCGGCCTGCTCCAGGCGGTAGCCGTCCAGAGGATGCGCTGGATCGTGCGAGCCAGCCCAGCCCTTGACCCCTTTGGTGCGCAATTCCTCGGCACACGCTTCCGAGCAGATAATGGACGCTCCGGCATCCGCAAAAACAGAATTTCCAAACGTGTGATCCCCGTGATAATGGGTGTCGAACACAAAGCGGATCGGCTTGCTGGTGCTCGCTTTCACGCGGGGAAGAATCTCGCGTGCGCCCCACGGAAAATTGGCGTCGATCACCAGCACGTAATCCTTGAAGACGACCCTGGTACAGTTGGCAGGCTCCCGCTTTTCGGCATCACCCTGCCAAAAGTAGACGCCCGGGGCGAGTTGCCGCACACGGTCGCTATCGGCGCGCGCCGCGAAAAATAAAAGCAGGGCGAAGCTGAGTATGGCAAAGAAGCGAACAGGCATTGTCACAGTGTAAAGCAAAGCGCGGATCCGCGCCGGGTACATGATATACTTTTTCGCCAAGGGAGTTCTGATTTTGAAAAGCCTAGTCTGCTTGCTAATCCTATCCTGCGCATGCCGGGCGCAGGAATTCCGTGCCACCATCAGCGGCCGCGTTGTGGATGCACAAGGCGCGGTGATCCCGGGCGTGAAGGTCATCGCTACTCAGACTGAAACCGAATCAAAATCGGAGACTGTGGCGGGCGCCGACGGGCAATTTGTGCTGCCTTTTCTGCCGCCGGGTTTGTATGGAGTAGCCGCTGAGGCTCCTGGATTTAAGCGGTATATTCGCGAAGGGCTGCAGGTTACAACCGATCAGCGCATGTCATTGGACATCCTGCTGGAGGTTGGCCAAGCGACGGATTCGGTCACGGTCACCGCGGAAGCTCCCATGCTGGAAAGCTCGACAGCCTCGGTGGGCCAGGTGATCAACTCACGCCAGATTGAGAGCATGCCGATGGCGGGACGCACCGCCCTGGTGCTGGCGCAACTCTCGTTTGGCGTCATCCCGCTGAGCGACCCGAAGTTTTATCGTCCTTTCGATAACGCGGGCCCATCCGATTTCTCAATTGGCGGAACTCCGAACCGGAGTAACGATCTGCTACTGGATGGAGCACCTAACACTACCGGAAACAACCGCGTGGCGTACAATCCACCGGTGGATGCAGTGGCGGAAATGAAGGTGGAAATCTTCCAGACGGACGCGAGCTACGGGCACTCGGGCGGCGGCACCGTGAATGTCGTGATGAAGAGCGGCACGAATTCCATGCATGGATCGCTGTACGAATTCAATCAGGTTTCGAGATTGGCGGCGACGCCTTTCTTTACGAATCGTGCGGGCCTCAGAAAGCAAGTAACGCGTTTCAACCAGTACGGTGGCACCATCGGGGGTCCGGTGGTGCTGCCCAAGTTATTCAACGGGCGCGACCGAGTGTTCTTCTTTTTCGCCTACGAAGGTATCAAAGATTCCATCCCCAACCCCAGCACGCATACGGTGCCTACGGCGGCGGAACGCAGGGGCGACTTCTCGGCGCTTCTGAAGCTCGGGTCAAATTACCAGATTTACGATCCCCGGACTGGCGTGCTTGAGAACGGGCGGATTCGCCGCCAGCCGTTTCCGAACAACGTTATCCCTGCGGACCGGTTGAATCCCATCGCGCTGAACTACCTGAAATTTCTCCCGCAACCCAACTTGGCGGGACGCCCCGACGGAGGGGACAATTATTTGTCGAACACCGACGGCGAGATCAACAAGTTCGCAAGTTATCTGGGCCGCATGGACGTGAACTTCAGCACGCGGCATAAAATGTTTCTCAACACGCGCCATAACGACCGGGTGGTATCGAAAGGGAATTTTCTTGGCAACAGCCCGCTGGATATGACCGCGATCCTTGGGCTAAACCGGACCAATTGGGGAGCGATGGTTGACGACGTCGTCACAATCAGCCCGACCACGGTGCTCAACACGCGCGTGAACTGGACCCGATTTGAGGAGCCGCGTCCCAATTTCAGCAGCGGCTTCGACATGACTAGTTTAGGTTTCCCATCCGCGCTGCTGGCGCTTGCAGCAAGGAGAACGCTGCCCTCGATTCGCCCCGATCAGTTCGTGAGCATCGGCGATTCCGGCGGAGTGGAACTGCCATACGACAATTTCCAGATCTTCTCAAGCCTCACGCGGGTGGCCGGAAAGCATACTCTCAAAACCGGAGCCGATCTGCGCTGGGCCCGCGAGAGCGGCATTGATTACGGATACGCCAGCGGAAATTATCTATTCAGTACGAACTGGACGCGCGGCCCTCTCGACAGTGCCAGCGGCGCTCCCCTGGGACAGGATTTCGCTGCTTTCCTGCTGGGGTTGCCGACGGGCGGCAGCTTCGATCTGAACTCCGCCCGTACGAATCAGTCCGGGTATTTTGCGCTATTCCTACAGGACGATTACCGAGTGAGGCCGAATTTTACGCTGAACCTGGGCCTTCGTTATGAGCGCGACTTGCCGACAACGGAAAGGTACAACCGGTCTGTCAATGGATTCGATGCCAGGGCACTCAATCCAGTGAGTGCCGCGGCGAGTGCCGCTTACAACCTCAACCCAATTGCTGAAATTCCCGCCGGACAGTTTCGGTCCCCGGGTGGACTGCTGTTCGCCGACTCCAACAACCCTGAGATCTATGAGACGCACGGCAACTACTTCGCTCCGCGGCTGGGGTTCGCCGGGACGCCACGCGTGCTCGGGAGCAGGAGTGTGATCCGGGGCGGAGGGGGCGTGTTCGTCTTTCCGCTTGGCACCACGGGCGTCAACCAGATCGGGTTCAGTCAAAGCACTGCCCTGGTCCCGACCCTGGACGGCTTCCTGACTCCCAGCGCCACTTTGAGCAACCCGTTCCCCAACGGCATTCAGCAACCCACTGGTTCATCACTTGGGCTGGCCACGTTTCTCGGCAAAGGCGTCAGTTTCTACAATCCGCATCCACTGAATCCGTACTCGATCCGTTGGAACCTGGACGTGCAGCATCAAATCGCCAAGAACATCGTGCTGGAGCTGGGCTATACGGGCAACCATGCAGTGCATCTGCCAGTGAACCGCGAGTTGAACTTTATCCCGCGTCAGTATCTGAGTGCTTCACCAAACCGCGACCAAGCCACCATCGACCGGCTTTCCAGTCTTGTTACCAATCCATTCTCAGGCCTAATTCCGGGTACCAATCTGAATGGGAAAACCGTTGCGCGCTCTCAACTGCTGCTGCCGTTTCCGGAGTTCACGAGCGTAAATTCGCAAGCGAATAGCGAGGGAAGCTCTTATTTCCACGAGTTCGGGGCGCGGTTGGAGCAGCGCTTCTCGAGCGGCCTATCCTTGCTGGCCAACTATCTTTATTCGAGATTGATGGAAAGGCGGAGCCGTCTGAATCCGTCGGATACTTTTTTAGATAAGCGCATCGCCAACGAGGACCGGCCGCAGCGGCTGGTGATCAGCGCCAATTACGACCTGCCGTTTGGAAAAGGCAAAGCCCTGTTCGGAAACTCTGGACCGATTGCCAGTCGAGTGGTGGGCGGGTGGGTGCTCAATGCGATTTACACGGTACAGCCCGGGCCTCCGCTGGAGTGGGGCAACATTATTTATTATGGAGGCGACCTCCAATTGAATACGCGAAATATCGACCGGAGTTTCGATAGATCGCGCTTCAATACCAGTTCCCAACAGCAGCTTGCCTCAAACGTGCGCACGTTTCCGCAGCGCTTTAACAATCTCCGCGCGGACGGAGTGAATAACCTGGACGCCTCGCTGATCAAGAACATCCCGATCCGGGAGCGGTTGCGGCTTCAGTTCCGTTTCGAGGCATTCAACGCACTGAATCGAGCCGAGTTTGATGCGCCGATTCTTAATCCGGTGAACTCGAGTTTCGGCCGTACGCAGGCGACCTCGAATTTGCCGCGCCGGATTCAGATGGCGTTGCGCCTGGTCTGGTAATCGCTAAAAGGAGTTTGCCCATGCTGAGAACTATCCTATTGCTGGCGGCCCTGGCGTCGGTGCTCGGCAGCCGCATGGAGGCGCAGATCCTGTATGGATCCATTGTTGGCAATGTGAACGATACGAGCAATGCCCCCATTGCCGGCGCGCGGGTAGCCGTGCATAACAATGAGACCGGCCTGTCGCGTGAAACGACAACCAATGAATCGGGCGGCTACAGCTTCCCGGACCTGGCGAGCGGGATCTACGAAGTCAAGTTCACCAAAGCAGGCTTCACGAAAGTAAGGCGGACCGATGTGGCGGTGACCATCAACAATACGTCGCGCGTGGATCTGGCGCTCGCAGTCGGAGCGGTGTGCGAAGCGGT
>JBBSHP010000173.1:0-8035 GCA_038232555.1 Bryobacterales bacterium | reverse complement strand
CAGGTGCCGTCGTCACCCACCAGACCCAGCTTGGCTACGTCCGTTTTGACCTGGTCGGCGGTCTGGAGGTTGCCGGCATATTCAAAGAAGATCCCGACGCAGTCACGGTGAACGGCCTTCCCATATAAGCGGCGAAGATGCCATTGGCCTGCCAGCCGCCCAGGATGGCGTTCGACAGCCCCCTTGCGCAAACTTCTTACCGGAGCCGAACGGCAAATCATACAGCCAGCCGAGCTGGAAGATGTGCGGGATGTCGTGACTGGCGGTAGCCCGGTTGCGGTAGAAAACGCTGGCTGCGTTCCAATTGAACCCCGTCCAGTCAGAATAGTTGGCCATGTCGATAGCATGCGAGTAGGTGTAAGCGCCCTTCAGGAACAGGCCGCCTGCGACTCGGCGATTGATGGTGGTTTGGAGGGAATGATAGGTGCTGTGGGTACGGCCATTCCACTCTCTGGTTGTGGCGGTGCGCCCGAATTTGGCGAAGAGCGGCCGGCCGGCATTCCCGGAGCCAGGGATCTGCGATGCGTTGATGTCGAGGAAGGCGAACCCGTTCACGTCAGCCGTCCCGACATATCCGACGGAGGTAACAAACTCGCCAGGCAATTTACGCTCAATGATAAAGTTCCAGGACTGAATGTATCCGCGGGTCATGGTCTGATTCGCCACCGGGTATCCCATTTCGCTGGCGGCGGGCAGGGGCAGGCGTCCCTTGCTGAGGTCCGGGCAGCAGATGGGCGGGATGCCGACGTTGGGTCCTAAAGGTTGGTTCGGGACGCCGGCTGCAACGTAAGTGGGGTCGGTAGTGACGGGTGCGTACCCGTTCACCCCGTTGAAGACCGACACGAGCGTAAGCGGATACCAGCCGCGCAGAGACTGAGCGCCCCAGGGACGGGGGTCGTAGGTGATGCCGTATCCGCTTCGAATCACGGTGGAGTTACCTAGCCGGTACGCGAACCCGATGCGGGGGGCAAAAAGCTTTTTGCTGAAGCCGACACCGTTATCCTGTGGAATGCCGCCGCGTCCACCGACCAGCACTTCGTTGGTGGAGGGGTCATAGGATTCGATGCCCAGACCGGCGGAGCGAGTCCGATTCGGGTAGAGCTCCCAGCGCAGACCGAGGTTGACGGTCAGATTGGACGTAGCGCGCCAGCGATCCCGGATGTACAGGGCGTACTGATTTTCCCGGCTATCCATCTTGATAAACTGGCTACTCTTGGCAGAGTAACTGGGGGTGCCCAGTAGAAACGCGGCGAAGCTGTTCCAGCCGTTCTCAAAGGAGGGAGCGCCGCCCTGGAATCCGACGGAGGACTGAAGTGCCGACGGGTTCAGTGCCGTTACACCGGAGCCGAAGGAGAAGGCGCCGCGCGGGCCATCGCCCAATTCGGGCTGCCAGTGGTTCATGAAATGGTGCACGAAATCGAAGCCGAACCGGATCTCGTGAGAGCCCTTTATCCAGCTTGCATTGGTATTGAAGGTGAAGGACTGGTCATTGCGGTACAGAGGGTTCCATCCTTCTGTATTACCGAGGCTGGAATAGTCGCTGAAGTTAAAGGCCGGCATGCCGCTTTCCCGCACGTCGGATCCGTTCGTTCCGGGAATACCCAGCGTGTCTCTTCCGAAATTGGTTCCGAGATCGGGAGGTGTCACGTTTTGGCCAAATCGCGTCCAGCCGAGTGTACCGTCGATCAGTAACGAGGGGGTGACGGCATAGGTCTGGCCGATCCCGGCGATCTGCACCAGGGTGTGACCGTTGCCGACTCCGCCGTCGCACAAACATCCGCCGCCCGCCTGGTTTAGGCCGAAGTCACCGTGCACCAGAGCGTCCATCACGCTGTACTTCACAAAGATCTGTTGTTTCTCATTCCGGTTCCAATTCACTTTGGCATCGAGGTTGTTGCGGTTGAGGCGCTGGGTTCCGGAGTTAAAGAAGTTGCTTAGATCACCGGACCTGTTAGCCTGCGGGACCAAGGCCAGCAGCTTCAGCAGGGGCGCATTCAGGCGGGATGCGGGATCACGTTGAGCCGTCCTGCGCTCGAAAACACGGAGCGGCCGGTTCCACTGGGGGTGCCCGTGAAAGGATCGAAAACCATGCCCTGGCGGAGCGGCACGGAACCGCCCTCGGTGGTAGGCACCAGAATCTGGCTGCCCTTGGAATCGAGGATTTGCGCGCCCAGCTTTCTGCTGAAATCGCCGGAGCGGAAATCCGCGGTCGGCACGGAAAAGAGGCCGGACTTGCCGACGCGTTCGAAGGTCCCCTCCCAGTCGGTGAAGAAGAAGAGCTTACCTTTTTTGATCGGCCCGCCGATACTGCCGCCATCGATGTTCCGGATCCCTTTGGGCTTGGAGGCACCGACGCGATTTTCATCCCACAACTTGGCACGGGTGGCGTTATTGGCGTGCATGCCAAACGCGCTGCCGTGGAACTGATTGGTGCCCGATTTAGTACTCACCGTGATCGCAGCGCCGCCCGTCATACCCTGTTCCGCATCGAAGCTGTTGGTCGAGATGTTCACCTCTTCGATGCTTTCCACGGGAGGGACGTAAACGGTGTGGTGAGTCATGGTCACCAGAACGTTGGCCGAACCGTCCACGCGCGTGTTGTTGGCTCCGCGTTCCTGGCCGTTCACGTTGGTGGACAAGGAGCGCTGGGGCGTGTCGATGACCGCGTTCTGAAACCGCGCCGGAGTGGCTCCCGGCACCAGGTTGATCAGACTTTGATAGTTGCGGTAACCGGCCAACGGCAGATTCTCGATCGCACGGGACTCCAGGTTGACGCTGACGTCGGATTTGGTGGTCTGCAGAAGGGCTGCGCTGGCGTCGACGGTTATCGAATCGCTTAACGCACCCACCTCCAACTTGACGTCCAGGTGTGCGACGTTGTTGATGATGATGTCGACACCTTTCTCCGTGACAGGCTTGAAGCCGCTGGCTGTCACTGAAAGATCGTAAACACCCTGAGGCAGATTCGCTATGGAATAGTGACCGGCCGAATCGGTAGGAGTGAAGCAACCGGTGCTTGATAACCCATGAATATGAGCACGGCAGCGAGATACGACAGAAGGGCCGTGGCCCGAGCAGATCTAGAAATTCCTTGCATGGCTTGCCTCCACAGGCGAATTAAATGTTTCGAGTCTTATGGACGATATCGCGTTTTTGCCCGTGAGTCAAGAGTAATTCGAGCCGTGTCAAGGCAAAGTAGAAATGTCGCCTTTAGCCTGGGCCTGTCGGGAGTGCATGTTAATCTGCTCGTGCCGGTGAAGCGGAGACGGGCTCTGGTGGCGCGCAATCAAGGCAGATTCGTGATCGATCTGAACTTATCCGGAGGAGCTGGGTAATGACTCTGGCTGCCTACGGCTGCGCTGACGCTTCCGAAGAAACCGGTGATGCTGGATGATCCTCGAAGGTTCTGCTTAAATGCCGGCTATGATGGCCTATGCATTGACAACGAGCCGGAACCCTTTGTCTTGTAAACGAACAAGCTCGCCCACCGCGGCGGGAATCAGATTTGCCCCAGGTACCAAGTGTGCCTGGATCTCATCAACTATCTGACTCTCGGTCTTACCATCAGGATTTCGGTTCGAAGTCGCAGACGCCGCACGGGCGTCTCCATGTACTGTCTGGTGTCAAGTGTTGAAGAGCACCCTCCGTCGTTGTAGCCCTTCAATCGAGCTGTCAGAATAAAATGGATGATTTCTGTCACTTGGCTGAATGCCGTTTGGAATTTCCGTGTACGCGACCGTTGCGGGGTAATAAATATTCCTGGTGGCAAACTCGCCTGTGATGGGATCTTTGATATTGCGGGCCTCTCCAAACTTGTATTTCTCCCAAATGAAATCGTCATACGTCACCGCATTGGCGGACGAATAGGCTTGGACCACGACCTGAATGCGGTTGGCGGGAATGTCGTAGGAGAACTGAAAACCGTTGAGCCCGTTGACAGCATTTGCGAAGAGGATCGCATTGTTGATGTTGGGATACTCGTAGACCTGCCAAATCACTAAACTCGGGTTATTTACAATCGCTTCATACTCTTTGAAGTGATACGCCGGGTCGCCGGGTTTTAGATCATGGGCCTGTAGGAGTTTCGAAGAGCACAAGGCAAGCGTCGAAGAAACGGCGAGAAAAGAGCGGCGGGTTGGTCCGTTGCATGTGCTGTCCATGAGTTTCATGATAGGCAAAATTATACAGCTTTCAGCGAAGATGTCAATGGTAATTTTCGCGTTGACAGGCGGGCGAGGTAGACTGGCGACTGCTGTTCGTACGAGCTATTCTCCGCCAAGCTGAGGCAAGCGCCGCTGATAACATAGAAGGCATGTGTCCGGAGGCGCTTGGTGCGGGGCTGCTCCTGTATGCCCTCTTTGCCGTCGACCTTCGGTCCGCTCGGACGCATGTTCAAAACGGGGAGATGCTGGAAGGCATAAGGGAAATAGAAGCAGCCCTGCATTCCGCGCCTGACGATCCCGAGATACAATTTCAGGCCGGTCAGCTCCTTCGTGAAATTTCCGCTGAACACGCACTACGTTTGCAGCAACTTGCGCCGAATTCTCCCGAAGCTCATCAGTTGCTCGGGCGTTCGCTCGAAGCGCGAGGACGGCTCGACGAAGCACTTACGGAATACCGTGCCGCACTTCGCAACAATGGGGCCCGCCCGGGACTGCACTTTCTGATCGGCAATATCCTATGGAAGCAGCGCGATTTTGAGGAGGCGCGAAAAGAGTTCGAAGCCGAGCTTCACTCCAACCCCAAGTACGTGCTCGCAAATCTACGCCTTGGAGAGGTATTGCTCAATATGGGAGAGCCCGCGGCTGCCGCGGAGCACTTGCAGACCGCCGTCCAGGCGGACGAATCGTCTGTAAACGCGCATCAAGCTTTGGGCAGAGCGTACCGCGCGTTGGGAAATCATGTGGAAGCTTTAAAAGAGTTCCAGTTCGTGGTGCGTCATCGTCCTAGCGATGAATCAGTGCACGCCCAGCTCGCAGGCGAATACCGTGCCATCGGGGATTATGACAAAGCTAAGGCCGAGATGGAATTGCATCGTCAATTGCTGAGGGTGAAGGCGGACGCGGCGCTGAAGAAGTGATCTTCAATCGTTCAATTGCCTCCTTTACTCCCGGCCTGTCGGACTCGCGCCGCTGCAGTTCGCGATAAACCTCCAGCGCCGCCGCATTCGCACCTTCAAACTCCAACGCCTGCGCATGCACTTGAAGGCCCGCGGGCGTGTCCGGATAGGTCTCCGCTACTTTATTGAGCGTCATGGCTCCAAGTGCGTCACAGTTTTCGGCTAATAGTTTGAGGATCTCCAGGTTGTCCGGTTGCTCCCGCAACAGTCTTTCAAGGATCTCCAAACCTGGCAGATAGTGTTTGAGTGCCAATTCCGTTGCACCGAGCCAAAATTGGATCTCGAAATTATGGGGCTTTAGTTTATGCGCCCTATTCAACTCGTTCAATGCGCTATCGAAGCGATTAACGCGGTAAAGATCGATCCCCAGGAACAGTTGCGAGGCCCAGCGGTTTGGCTGGAGCTTTAACGATTGAATAAAGGCAGGAATCGCCTGTGTGAACTTATTCTGTAAATGGCGAACAAGTCCAAGCCGCTCGTAAACGGCAGCATCCGGCTTAACTGAGAGGGCCTTCTCGTATTCAAGTTCTGCTGAAACCAGGTCCCCAGAGCTCTCGGCCTTGGAGGCAGCCGCGAGATGAGAACCCGCCGACTGCCCCAGCAGGCAGGAGACAAAGATCAGAATAACGCAGTACTTCAAAACACTAGCTTAAGCCCGAATTGGATCTGTCTCGCCCTGTTTTGCGTTCCAAGCACCTGCCCAAAGTTGGGATTTCCTAACTGACCGTTCGGGTTGCCGAAGTTTACGTTATTGAACGCGTTGAAAAACTCGCTACGAAATTGCAGGCGCATTGCTTCGCGCATCGATATCGGGATGTTTTTGAAGGCGCCGATATCCGTGTTCACGAAGCTAGGTCCGTGGAAAACGTTACGGCCAAGGTTCCCGAACTGGTACCGTGGAGCGACCGCGAAAGCCGACTTATCGAAGTACGCGCCCCCTGGGCCAAACTTCTGCGTGAATCCGCTGGGGAATGGGTTGCCGACCAGATTCGGCCGTTGAAAATTTCCACGCGCGCCGACGTTTGCATTGTCAAAATTGATACTGACGTTATAGACGCGTCCGGTCTCCAGGGTCGTGATGCCTGCGACCTCCCAGCCGCCTACAACATTACGCAGCACGGGATTCCAACTCGAAAACAACGGAACCATATATATGTAGCTGATATTTGCGACATGTCTTTGGTCGAATCCAGAATTTCCAAGGTCGCACTTGATGCATTGGTTGTTCTGCGGAGAGCTTCCACCGAACTCCGAGTTCAAGTCGATCGAGTGGCTATACGCATAAGAAGCGAGCAAACTGACGCCCTTTGAGAATCGCTTTTCCAGCTTCGCGGTCAGAGCTTCGTACTTTGACGTGGCAATATGCTTCAATTCGCTGATCGAACCTGCGATTGGGAAAGGCCGTCGCGGGTCGGCATCGCCCGGACCGGGCGTAGGATCGTTCGTACTCAGAAAGCTGCCCAAGTGGGTGCCTTTCGATCCCTGGTAATTCAGTTCCAGCAAAACGTCCTGCGCGAGCTGATGCTCAATGCCGAAATTCCAGTTCTGCATGTAGGGAGTTTTGACATCTCGCGACACAGTATGCTGGTTTTGCACCTTCACCAACTTTGGATCGAAGCTTTGGAACAGGCTCTCGGTCGGAGAGAGAGTGGTGCCGATGTTTAGGCCTGTCAAGGCGTCCGAGACCGAGAATGGCCAGTTCCCACGGGAATCGCTCCACTCCCATGAAAAATTGGAATTATAGAAGATGCCGTAAGAGGAGCGGATCGTAGTTCTGTTCGCCAGACGGTACGCGAACCCGATGCGGGGCGCGAAGTTTTTGTAGCGCGGATCCGCAACCTCCGGGCGGACGTTGGCTGGCTGCCCAGTCACAGGATTCTTGGATGCCCAGAAGAACTGACCCGTTAGGGTGTCGAATCCGGCCAGACGTCCACGGATGTGATGAGGCCATTGATCGTACTCCCAACGAAGCCCCAGATTCAGCGTGAGTTTCGAGTTCACTTTGAAGTCGTCCTGGATATAGATGTGATGCAGGTTTTGCCTTAAATCGAGGTCTGTTTGTCCCACAATGCGGTTGGCCGTCGAGGGAAGGCCAAGCAGGAAACTCGCTAGCGCTTGGCCCGTGTTCCCGACGCTTTGCGGATCGGCAGTGGGCACATTGTCGTAGGCGAAGCTGCTGAATACCGAATCGTGGAAGATTCGAAGGCGCGTGTAATCGTAGCCAAAGATCAGCGTGTGCCGGCCGATTGTTTTGTTTAAACTGATCGAACTCTGGTATGTGAAATCCGGACCGTTCACCAGGTTTCCCAAGCCGGGGCCGCTGAACCCGCTAATATTGAAATTGATTGGATAATCGAAGTTCCGGAAGTTAAGCGGCGTGTTCGTGAGGCCTGCCTGGCGATAGGTTTCGATGAACTGTTCGCCCGGGCCTTGGCCAAGGTCGGCGCGCAAATAGCCGACGCGGATGTTCAACAGAGCGCTTGGACTGAGGATATGGGTGTCATTCAGGACCACCCCCACATACTTATTAAATGTCACCTGCGAGGCTCTCGGCAGACCGGCGGGCTCCGCCAGGTTGAGTTCCGACCAGGAGACCCGGCCAAACAGGTTGTTCTTATCGGAGATCTTCTGATCTATCCTGACATTCACCTGATCGTCGTTTCTAGCCGTCGGGTTTGTATTGATGAAATTACTGGTGGTATTTGGGAACAGATTAGTCGGAAACCACAACTTGGCGTAGGCCGCCGAATAGGGCTTGATTCTGTTAGAGGGAATGATGTTGCCAACGAACGGATCCCGCACCACCTGTCCATTGACAATGCGCGCCGTGGCGGGATCGTAGATCTGCGGCGCTGCGGCTCCTGTCAGAGTCTTCGAAAGGTCGCCCCCAAGCATAGCCGGGGTCGGAACCGTCTG
>JBBSHP010000172.1:0-8037 GCA_038232555.1 Bryobacterales bacterium | reverse complement strand
GATCGTGCGTCTCTGGAAATTCTGGTCGTGGACAAAGGATCGCGGGATGCCAGCGCGACGTTGGATACTGAATTTCCGAACACCACTTTTCTGCGTCTACCGCGCAACTTCGGAACCACCAAGGCTCTCAACATCGGAACTCGAACGGCAGCGGGCGAGCTGATCTTCTTCCTGAGTCCGGAAATTACCGTCGCGCCCGATACTGTTGCGGCGCTGGTGGCGCAACTAGAGTTGAACCCGGAGATGATGGCTGTCTGTCCATACATCGTGGACGCCGAGTCGCTCGCCCAAGCCGAGCAGGTGTACCAGTTGCCGCGTCCTGAAACCGGTGCTGCATTGCTTCCGGTGCAGGTAGATTTGGCAGCAGGACCCGTTACGGTGGAGTACGCCACGTTTCAAGCCATGCTGGCACGGAAGTATTTCGTTCGCGGCATCAACTACTTCGATGACAAGTATGGCGAGTTTGGAGCCGACGCCGAGCTATGCTTCCAAGTCCGTCGAGCAGCAAGGAAAGTGGTTGTGTTCCCGGATCTGCCGGTGCTTCGAACCAAGCTGCCGCTGCAACGCTCCGCGGCTGCACAGAATCTGATCGAAGCCGATCGCGTGCACGGCGCCGCCGTCTACTTCAGCAAACATTACGGGTTCATGAGCGGGCTGCTCTTCAGGATCAAGGCGATCCTGAAAGCACTCTTCTCGTTCCGCTTTCCGCTTCTGATGGGATTGGTGAGCGGAGCGAAGATCGACGGGTCCCAAGCGGTGACTCTGTAAACAGCGTAGGTGGCGAGGACGTGGCTTGCGAATACGTTACGCGAGCGCCAGATTCAAATTCTCGATGGCTTCGTCAATCTCTGCCGTGCTCTTATAGCCCACGGTGACGCAATCGACGCCAGCGTTCTTAAACGCGAACTTCATGGCCGCCTGACGGTCTTCACGAGTGGTGAACTTACCCTCCCCCACGAGTTTCATGCTGATCACACCCATCCCTTCCTGCCGGACTTGCTTCACGTGCGTCACGACTTCGCTCACATTCCCGAGCCCCGGCGTGTTGTAGTCCTCAGCGTCCATAGCAGTGCCTTTGTGGTTCACCCGAATCATCGCGAGGTCGAGCCACTTGTTTCCTGGAACCTGGCGTAACGCCGGAAGGCCGTGCACCGACGCACCGTGCCCGATAATGGCTTTTTTCGACTGAGCCTCCGAAATGCCGTCCTGCCATCGAAGGCTGTCGGTGGGCCACGACGCAGCGTGTTGCCAGTGCAGCAACATGATGTCGAAGTACTCGGTATTGGCGAGCTTGCGCAGTTCGTCGATTTTAGCCTGGGGATCCCCGGCCGGACGCGTGGTCACCTTCGACATGAGCCGATAGGAATCGCGCGGAATGCCTTTCAATGCCACGCCGAGCATCTTGTGCATTTCGCCGTAGGATTCGGCCGTCTCGAAAAAACGAATACCGTGATCGTACGCATAGCGCACCTGTCTGGTGAATTCGTCCTGTCCCAGTTCGCGCTGGACTCTGCCGCTCATACTTCCGGTCCCGAACGCAAGCCGGGTGACTTTCACGCCGGATTTGCCCAGCGTCACCCAATCGGTTGCCGTGGAACGGGCCGCCCGCAGTGGCAGGGTTCCGGTTCCAGCGAGTGTCGCTGCCGCGAGTCCGGCTTTCAGGAAGTCACGTCGAGAGCTATTGTGCATGGTATTCCTCCGCTGGGCGAATGTTAACACAGTCGGCGGAGCAGAAAAAAGGCGGACGCCGAAGCTGCGAACCTACGTGAATCCGCTATTCGAAAGATGCCGTCTCTGTCGGGGAAGGGGGTTACGCCGCTGGGACACGCCAACCTGGAAACGACGAACTACTACGCTCAGGCAAACCTCGAGAAGAAGCGGAGCGCATGCAGATCTCCTAGTGTAATGACCGTGTGGATTTGTTCCTTTGTGGGGCAGCTTGGTAAGCTGCGGCCGATTGTCAATCCGCGCTTGCAGGCGGGTTACCAACCCGCCGAAGGCTAACAGCCTGCCCACATGAAAGAAACTTCTTCACACAGTCTGAGCACCAGCGTAGCTCGATTCCCCTTACGTCCCACGTCGGTGGTCCGCAATATTACATGCTCGCATCGAGATTGGTGAAATGGCGCAAGGAAGCCTCGCAGCACCGGAAAGACGAACTCGTTGAAGAAGTACATCGGCTCCTCCATCGCGAGGGCAATTGGCCTACCGTCGGACGAGTAGCCAGCGTTTCTGACCACGGCGGCGGCGCTGCGAACCAGGGAACAACTCGACAAGTAATCACGTATACCGAATAACATTGTCGGCCTTATGGGTTCCCGGCCCGGGCGCGCTCCGTGGGCCAGGCATTGACCGCTTCAACTATTCGAGCCACCTCCGCATCAGTAAGGTAAGGATGAATCGGAAGACTCACTTCGCTTGAGCAAAGGCGGCGCGCTGTCGTGCAATTGTCAGCCAGTTCGAATGGCACGTGCGCTAGAGCAGGCTGATCCGGAATCGCGGTGGGATAGTGGATGCCTGCACCGACTCCAGCCGCCTTCAGGTGTTCGACAAGATTGTTCCGACGCGCCGGCGGGACAAACACGGGAAACAAGTGCCAGCAAGACTCCGAGCCTTCGGGTGCGGTGTAAACGCGCACTTCCGGGTGCTGAATTCGTTCCAAATAGGCGTCGGCTATCTCGCGGCGGCGGCGGGTCCACTGCCCGAGCCGCGGTAAGCACGCATGGTTGAGGAAGGCCGCCTGTAGCTCGTCCAGTCGGCTGTTGTATCCTACGCACACGTGACGATATTTCGCTGTCTGGCCGTAGTCTCTGAACGCTCGTGCTCGTGCGTCGAGTTTCGGGTCGCGGGTAAGGATCGCGCCGCCGTCGCCCATCGCGCCCAGGTTCTTGGTCGGATAGAAGCTTGTCGCGGCAAGTTGTCCGGCCGAGCCAGAGGCCTCGCCCTGAAAGCTCGCCCCGATAGACTGGGCGCAATCCTCGACGATCTTCAAGTCGAATTCGTTCCGCATACGGCGGAGGTCGGTAGCAGCTAACGGTTGTCCGTACAGGTGCACCGGAACGAAGAAGCGAACGTCGGGTCTCTGGCGTAAGTAATCGCTGCACCGGGCTAGATCGATGAGACCGCGCTCATCCGTGTCCACAAACACGGGGATCGAGCCGAGTTTCAAAATGGCGAGCGTCGTGGCAAATGCAGATACCGGCGTGGTCAGCACACGATCACCCGGCGAGCATCCGAGAATGCGCAAGGAGATCTCGATCGCGTCCAGACCGCTCGCAACGCCAACTGCGTATTCCAATCCCCAGGCGGCAGCCAAGGCCTTTTCAAAAGCGCGGACCTGTTCACCTAACACATAAGCGCCGCTCGCACCCACCTTTTGAAAGGCCCCCAATGCGTCTTGGCGGATCTCATCCCATTGCCCCTGGAAATCGTTGTTTAAGATCATCTCAACTGGATTTTTATCTTCGCACTCCTGAGAAGATCCTTGAAAACGGATCGACCTTAAACAGGTCCGTCATCCCGTCTTGGACGCAATGAGAATTAGGCTTTGTCCCGCCGGGAAATTCAGCCCCTTGGACAGGAGGTTGGCTTCCAGCGCCAGCGGGAAATAGAGCAGATTATCAAGCCATTGCCGCAGCGGAGCGGTCCCGCTGGCCTGAGGACACCGGACCAGCGGCTCCCAGATACGAAACCTCGCGAGGGCGACGGGCAAGAGAAACGTATTTGCGTAGGTGCACCGGAGGACGCTAAATCCGCGATCGGCTGCGGCGCGCCTCAAACGGCTTCGCGTGAAACGCTGGCGTTCCCGCGTAAATTGCGAATGCCGGCTTCGTAAGACGTCCAAGGCAGCCACGCGGAGTACCAGTAAACCACCGGGCTTGAGGACCCGGGCGAACTCCGCCAGTACGCGGATCTCTTCCCCGCGGGCTAAATGAACTAGCACATCCAACGAGAGCACGGCATCGAACGAAGCGGAGCGGAACGGGCAGGCGGCGATATCCGCTTGCACCGGAGAAATTCGGTCGGATTTCACTGTTCGGGAGACGCCCGCCCAGGCGAGGTCCACTGGATACATGCGCCACCCGTACCGCTGTTGCAGCACGCCAGCCATGTAGCCGGTGCCCGATCCGGCCTCGAGAACGTGGGTAACAGCGCGGTGGGATACGAAGGGATCGAGCAAACCAAACAGGATTCGCTGCATTCCTCGAAACCACCACAGCTCCCGCTCGGCTCGATCCAGAGTGGCGAATTCGGCGGGATTCACGAGGCGGAAGCCCGGCGTGACTCCGTCGCGGCGGTTGGGGGGCGCACCGATGGCTCGATTAGGCCGAGGTAATGATCGCGGTGCGCGCGGTAGTAGGCCAAAGTGCTACCAATGCCTTCCTCAAAAAGAATCCGAGGAGTCCACTCAAATTCATGGCCGGCTCGCGCCGTATTTGAGCGGTAGCTGCCTACGTCCATGCGGCGGAGGCCCTCTGGAAACGGCGTTCGAGAAACGGTGCTCCCGCCGCCCCGGCGGGCGACGATCGAGGCGATCTCAGATACCTTGAAGGCCTGGGAGCCGCCGATGTTGAATACACGGGAACGGAGCTTGGGCGCCGCGCCAGCACGGAGAAACGCGGTGACGACATCGTCCACGTGCACGGGATCCCGCAACTGTCTGCCGTCTCCATACACCAGCATCGGTTCGCCGTTCAGCGCCTGACGAAGGTACACGGCCAGGAAACCCTGGTGCGATAGATGAAGTGCCATGCGGGGGCCGTACACATTGCTTAGCCGGAGAACCACGCAATCGAGGTCGCCACGTCGAGCCAGCAGCAGATGGTATTGTGTGGCGGCAAATTTGTGGACCCCGTTGAAATCGACCGGTTGAATGGGGTGCGCTTCATCTACAGGCAGGTACTCGGGCGGCCCATACACCTGGCGCGTACCCGCGTAGACGATCCGCGCCTTAGGGCAATGCGCGCGGCAGGCCAGCAGGAAGCGCAGTTGCGACACGGTGTTGAGTTGAAGATCCCTCTCCGGTTGCTCCATGCTCCGGGAGTGGCTGATCTCACCAGCAAGATTGAAGATCACCTCGATCCCTTGCAGTTCGCGGGAGAATTTCTCAGCGTCGCCGACGTCGCAGGCAATCACGCTGACCTTAGACTCCACTGAGGCGATGTTGTACGGGTTCGCACCACAACCAGCAATCGAACAATCGACGATCATAACATTCGCGCCCACCTGGATCAGACGGATGGCGAGATTGCTGCCAATGAAGCCCAAGCCGCCCGTGACCAGGACTCGTTTGTCCTTGTACTGGAGTCCGCAATCAACGGGCTCGGGAAGAACTCCGTTCATCATTCAGAATTTCCTAGGCCTAGGTCCGTTGTTCATGCGCAACTCCATTGCAGAAATCGATGGCATCAGGTCGATTCGTCGCTTCTGATCCCATGACGAGGACAATCTTGGACTGCTCTCCTAGCTGCTGCTTAAGAGCGTACTCGGCGATGAAAGGTGAGTACGGAAAGCACTTGGCGTAAATCGGCCCGGAGGACCGACGCCCGATGCGGAGGAGTTCTACCGTCGGCTCCGCTCGGGCGGCGTACTGCAGGCTCCTGACGGTCCAGAGATACCCCGACTCGTGGAAGATGATGACAGCAGCACTCACTGGAACCATCCATTTCCGTTTATGCAGTTCGGCCCATTCCTTAAGCGCCAGGCCGCCAGCCGCTACGATAAGCGAAAGCCCGACGCTGGCAAAGTAGGTGTGACGGCTCGGGACGCGCGGCATGTATGTAAGAAAACTATACGGCAACAGGGTAAGGATTATCCAAGCTGCCGAAGTCCAGAGCAGCGATCGCCATTGCCAGGCCCTCCAGATTCCTAGCGCCAACAGGAAGACGGCACCCCAGACCCACAACAGTCCCCCGATGCTGCGAGTCAGTACCTCCATAAAGGGGGCCTTCAGCGAGAATGTGCCGTCGCTAAAATGAAGATGAGTTTTACGTGCAACGAAGGCAAGTGCGAAGTACCCAGCGGCCAGAGCGACCAACGGAACCGCACCCCATAGCCGCTTCAGGGGCCGCTCTTCGTGGCAGAATACAGCCAGTACCGCTAAAGGTGCCACGGCGACGGCGGACTCCTTCGACAGCAGAGCCAGCACATAGAAAAATACCGTACCAGCGTACGCCATTACGGAAGGAGTCCGTGACTGCAGCCAATGCACCCAGCACAAGAAACTCGCTAGAGAGAAGAAGAACACCAAAAGTTCTGGCACCGCGGCGTACCAAACCACAGCTTCACTGTGCCGCTGGCCGACCGCGAAGAAGCACGCTGCCAGCGTCGACACTTTCCAGCCAATCGAGCGCCAGCAACCCAGAGCAAACACCAGCAATGAATTGACTATGTGAAGCAGAAGACTTGACAGATTGTAGGCAAACGGATCGAGGCCGAAGGCGCGCTCGGTCCAATGGGTCAGCACTAGAGACGTGGCGCGGCAACGATACAACGCATCGTGGGCCAAGGCTTGCCATCCTGAAACCGGTCCGAAATCACGGGCCAATTGGATCTGGACGTAGTCGTCGGCGATGAAGGGCAGTTGCAACGCCCAGCCATACGAAAGGAACGAGAGAGCGGTTACGCACACCAACACCAGAGCGGCCGTACGAAACGAAAAGGACAAATCGGCTGGTGGAGGGGCTTCGTCGCTTCGGACTGTGCGACCACTGTTCGGACCGCTCCCGCCCCGAAGCGCTGGCACGACCACCAGCCGTCTGAAGACCTCGCCGAGCTGCAGGAAGGTGATCGCGAGCGACCGCGCACGAAAAAACTGAGACCGTCCATGCCGCCTCGGATAGTGATGTACAGGCTGCTCAGTCACGTCCGCGCCGCTCAGCTCTACCGCGCGGACCAATTCCACGCAGATCGTACCGCCGGTTGACCGAAGCCGGGAGAGGTCTAGAACACTTCGGCGAATCAGGCGGAAATCGCAGTCGATGTCGCGCAGCCGGATACGGAACAGCCAGCGGGCAAAATGGTTGTAGAGCCAGCCAATCACGACGCGATGCCACGGGTCATTTCGCTCCCGCTTGTACCCGTTAACCAGTCCGGTGTCCGGCGTAACGGCGCGCAGCAGAAGCTCGAGTTCCGCGGGGTCGTACTGGCCGTCGCCGTCCGTGTAAAAGACGAACTCCTTTGCGGCGGCGGCAAAGCCACTACGCAAAGCCTCTCCATATCCACGGTTCCGGTCATGGGTAATGATGCGGAGAAAAGGATGATACTCGCGCCGAAGCTGTTCTAGAACTTCTGCGGTCTCATCGGTACTGCCGTCGTTGACGACAATGACTTCGTAATCGTCCGCAACGCCGCGGAGAGTGGCGAACGCCCTAGCCAGCAACGCTGGCAGGGATGGCGCGTCGTTGTAGGCTGGGAAGAACACACTTAGCCCAAAGGGAAAGCGGAACTCCGAGCCCGCCCGAGGGACTGATTGCCAGTCCAGGCGCGCCTGATTAATTTTCATCACCCGTTACCTGGTCGCACAAAGGCGACAATATTGCTTGGCACAAGGGTACCATGCGAGAGGCGGACGGGGAGAAAGTTGCCAATCCCATGTCGCAAAAACGTGCGCCACTGGATGATGGAGCCCAAGCTTTGGAAACCGCGCCGGCAGAAATCGAAAAGGTTCACATGAGGCGCGCGCGCCGCAGTCGGTGGGGGAACTGGTGGAGTGGGACACCACCGAGATCAAAGTCAAACTCAAAAGCTCGAGTAAGCTTGAAGTCAAAACCCTCTCACAGGGGTTTATCACGCCGTCAGAGGGTTAAGTTTACCAGTGCTTTCTTTGGAGCCAGCCCCGTCGCGTTCCGATTAACATACCCTTGTTCTCAGCGCGGCCTTTGACAGGCGGACGCCGAGCATCCGCCCTGTCAATCTTGAACTGAAGCTAAACTCAGCTGCGGCCGCGTCCGGCAACCTGCAGATTATTTGTCACCGAGAAAACGCCCGCTACTCCATTAGCCCGGATATTGGCGATGTTCTTATCTCCCTGATTGT
>JBBSHP010000171.1:0-8049 GCA_038232555.1 Bryobacterales bacterium | reverse complement strand
GTCGGTGTGGCCCTTCGGCTGAAACCCGGGGCCGGCCGGACCATTTGGGAACAGCGAATTTGTGTTGACGCCCTGATAGCTGAGGTAGTAACCAAACATCGGGGCAGGCCGCCCGCTCAGCGCGACGGCGCCGGCTAGGAATCGCCCGGCCCTGCTGTAATCCGGATCGGCGAGGGCGGGCCGGAATGAAGCGCCCGGCATAGCTTGCATAATGCCACTGCTTGGGAGACTCCCGATCGCCTGCGGTTCAACATTCAACCGGACGAAAGAGTCCGCTCCGTACAGCCGCGCGGAAACTCGGGTATTGGAGCTCAACCGGTACGATAGGTAACCCTGACCACTGGTGTTGCGCGCGGGATTCTGGCCGTCCACACCTCGGGTGACATTCAGATGTCCCAGGCCGGCACTGCCCTGCAAGCGATCGCGGAGAGCTCCGCCGCTCATGTGAGCGCGTCCGCGGAACAGACCCAATCCCCCGCCTTCCAGCAGAACGTTCCCCCGCAGCGGCCCGCCGCCTCCATCCGTGATGATGTTCACAACGCCACCAATCGCGTTGCTGCCGTAGAGCGGGGAGGCCGATCCACGTAAAACCTCAATTCGGTCGATGTCAGTCACCATCAGATCTTCGAGAAACCCCGAGGCATCTCCTTGGGGCGAGGTGGGATCGCGGAACCGGAATCCGTCAATCAGAATGGATGTGTCCTCCGTTCGCAAACCCCGCATCTTGATAGTGGTGAACGAGCCGGGACCGCCGAGTTGCTGAACGCGCAAGCCGGGGACCGCTCGGAGCGCTTCCGGGATGAAGAATTCGTCCCGCTCATCAATGGATGTTAGGTCAAGTACGCTGATCGATTTGGATATCTCGTCCACGCTTTGCGGCGTAGCTGACGCCGTAACGACAACTTGTTGCTGTTGCGATGCGAGTTCGAGCGAGATGCTTAGTTTTACGGTGGCGTCACGCTCCAGCCGGAGGCTCTGCGACGTGTACCGCGCGAATCCAGGAGCCTGGACCTGGAGCAGATACTGTCCTGACGCTGCAGCATTGAACCGGAACGTGCCGGTGTCATCGGTGAGCACGATAGCCGGTTCAATCCGATCGCGTGCGAAGAGAGAAACGGCGGCGCGGGAAATGGGACGGCTGGCCGGATCAAGCACGGTGCCAGTGAGAGTTGCGCTAGCGGCATTAACCGCAAAAAGCGCGTAGGCGGAAAGCAGGACGCAGAATTGCATAAGAACGTTCCCCCTCGAAACGTTTTTCGAAAGAGCGAAGGACCGGTCTCCTGACTCGCGGCGGGCTTTCAACGGAACATTCTTCCCGCTTGCGCAGTGGATGTTCCAGCCTTGAGAGATTGCGCCTCCCTAGCCGCTTACAGTTGCGGGGCAGTGGCGGATTCTAACCGCCTTCCCGTGCATCCTTCACCCGTCGGGTGATTAAAATTGAACAGCAAGCCGCAACTTCGCGGCCCAGGTTGAGTATACCTCAGCATTGGTTCCCCACCCACAGGCGACACTGGGTTCATGACATGGCTCACCTGGTCTCTTCTCTCGGCGGTGTTCGCGGCACTCACGGCAATCCTCGCGAAACTGGGCATTGCTGGCATTGATGCGAACCTTGCCACCGCCGTACGGACTTCCGTGATCGTGGTCTTTACCTGGCTCGCCGCCTATCTTACATGGCAGCCCAATGGTCTTCAGAGTCTTTCGAGCAAAACTTGGTTGTTTCTGGTTGCTTCGGGCCTGGCAACAGGTGCTTCGTGGCTGTGTTATTTCCGCGCGCTGCAGGTGGGGCAGGCATCCAAGGTCGCGCCGATTGATAAGCTGAGCGTGGCACTGGTAATCGTTCTGAGCATTTTTATTCTGGGCGAACGATTGACTTGGGCCAAAGGAATCGGGGGGCTGCTAATCGTCGCAGGCGCGATCACGATCGCACTGGAATAGGCGCGCCCGATGACCTGGCGCGAATATCACGAAGCTACCAAGCACACTGTGGAAGGCTTGCGGCGAGCGCAGCAGAGTTTAGACTGGGCGAACATGCCGGATCCGTTCCGGCACTATGAGGGTGTGCCCGTGCTGGACTTGCCCAGCGACCCGCCTGTCCTTGAAACGCCAATCCTCGACCTATTGCGCGGTGTCCCTCGCACCAGGCCAGACCAGACATCCGTTCCCGCTGGTCCGACGTTCCTCTCACAATTGTTGTTCTACTCCGCTGCAATTAGCGCATCCAAGCGGGTGGCGTCCACGGGATACCGGTACGCGCTGCGGGTGAATCCATCGTCGGGGAACCTGCATCCCACCGAATTCCACTTCATTACACGGGGGCTGAAGGATTGGCCGGATGGGCTGTATCATTACCGGCCTGCGGCGCACATGGCTGAGCAACGCGCCGCAGGCGATGCTGGGATGCCCTTTGGGAACAGCTCTGCGCCGCTGGTGTTTCTGCTCACCAGCATTGCGTGGCGCGAGGCCTGGAAGTATCAAGACCGGGCCTATCGATACTGTTTGCATGACATAGGTCACGCTTGGCAAGCGGTGGCGCTGGCTGCCCAAGCGATGGGATGCGACGCAGTTGCGGTGGGGAATTTTCCAGACGATGATGTTGCGCAGCTAGGCCGCCTGCATCAGGACGAATGGCCGATGCTCATTGTCGAAGTGCGTGGCGGTGCGATTCCATTTCGGGAAATAGAAGCCCAGGTTCCCGTCTGGTACGGTGGGCGTGCCAACCAGCTCTCCGTAGGGACAACCGCGTATCCGTGGATCGACCGCGTACACGGAGCTACGAAAAATATTTCGGGAGTGTCGATGACGGGCGCGTTCGAGCCGCCTCGTGCTGGCCGCGGCGAAATCACGCTGCCTTTCCCAGCGGCTTCGCAGCGCGGCTTCGGTAACGTCACCCGACTTCGTCGATCGGCGCTCGATTTCATGGGCGGTACGCGATCCATGTCGCTCCCTCAGCTTTCGGCCATCCTCGCGGTATCCACTCAACAGTTAGTTGCCGATTTTTCCAGTGCATCTTTTATCCAGCTCTATCTGTATGCGCATCGGGTGGATGGGCTGGCACCCGGTGTGTACCGAGTTTGGCCTAAGTCCACCGAAAGGGAAGAGATCACGTTGGAGGAAATCAAGACTGGCGATCAGCGGGTGATGGCGGCCGGCCTAAGCCTCGGGCAGGACTTGGCGGGTAACGCGTGCGTGGCCTTCTCGATGATCGGCGATCTGCAGCGCGCCACCCGCGCCCACGGTGAGCGGGGTTATCGCTATGTGCATTTCGAGGCCGGAGCCATCGGACAGCGCCTGTATCTGGCGGCGGAGAGCTTTGGTATGGGGGCCACCGGAATCGGCGCATTCTACGATGAGGAAGTGCACCGCTACCTCCACATCCTTCCCGAGCAGGGTCAGGTAGTCTACCACTTCGCAGTCGGTTATCCCGTTCCCGACCCGCGGCTGGAGGCGTAACCGATCCTCGTGGTTGGAATTCTGGTTTATGGAGACAACCATTTCATCACACGCGGTCCTTTGCCCAAACCAGAAGTGGCTTTGGCGTTGATTCGGCATTGGTCCGTGATTCAGATCGGAGCAACCACGCCCGCGCATCTGGATCAATGGCACATCGTCTCCCGAGAGTTCCGGGAGAACTTAGAGTGGGCGGTGGTGGTCCCAGGAGATAGCGAAATTTCCGCAGCGGTAACGGCACTGCTCGAAGAGTTGTCGGCACGGGGAATCGCCGTTCGTCGTCTTTCTGCTAAACCGTTGCGGGATGCCTCGTAAAGCGATTACGTTACTTGCCCACCACCAGTATTGAAAACGTATCGGGCACCATCTGACCCCGCCCCGGCCGTCCTCCGGCCGCTG
Source organism: Bryobacterales bacterium (assembly GCA_038232555.1). GTDB lineage: Bacteria > Acidobacteriota > Terriglobia > Bryobacterales > Bryobacteraceae > JBBSHP01. The sequence continues at coordinate 4,200 of JBBSHP010000171.1, read as the reverse complement.
GCGCAGGCGGCGTTGTGAATTCCGCCGTAATCAACAGGATCTTGTTTGTCTTACTGTCCAATGTCAAAGTCTTAGCGCGCGGCATCGTTTGCACAGTCTGCTCCACCACGAAGCTAGTAGGGCTGTTCTCTTTGATAACGGTCAGCGTACCATCCCCTTGCGAACTGAATACCTCCATCGTGGCGGGATTGAAAACGGCGCCGTCCACACCGCTCCCGATCGGAAGACTGTCGATGACTTTGCCCGTGTCGGCATTCAGCATCACCATGGCTTGGGGCTTGCGGCAGGCCGCGAAGAGAATGCGATTCTTCACATCCATGGCTAACCCGGCGCAGGTCCCCCCCTTGCCCCCCAGATCATAATGGGCCGTCACCGTGAGCGTTTTGGCATCCACCACAGCGATGTTGTCCTTGTCCTCGATATCTACATAAATGTGGCCTTTCCCGTCTGAGACCGCCTGCTCTGGCGCCCCATCCAGATCGATCGTACCGACAATAGAACCATCCTTCGAGTCGATCACCGTAGCGTTAGGCGCACTGTGACTGAAAACATATACTCGATCGTTGAAGGAATCGAAGAGAATGCCGTCGGGTCCGCCTTGCACATCGATCGTCTTGATGGGCGCTAGTGTTTTGCTGTCCCACATCACCACTGGTTTGCTGGAGCCGAAGCCGTGGTTTGACTTGGAATCGACAGCCGCTCCCCGGGCGCTAGCATTGGGGATCTCACCCGCGGGCTCAAGCGTGTCTAAATTGAAGACGCTGATTCGTCCAGGACTACCGGACCGTGGAACGTATAATCGACGGCCCACGGGATCCGCGTACACATAATCAAACCCGCCCGCCCCGCCGGCTTTCGCGGTTTTCAAGACTTTGTAGGGACCCGCAGTGGTAGCTTGCTGAGCCGAACCCATAATGGCCAAGCCCAGAGCTCCTATCGAAAATACCAGGCACAATCGTCGCATTGAATCGTCTCCTCGACTGACTATAGGTCGGTTAGAGAGGCAGCTTGGTTACTGGTGCGACCGCTTTTCCTTGTTCAGAGAGATAGGGGGACAAGTGGATTACCGCTTAGCGCTTTGAACCCCGCGACCACACACTCTGCATTCAACTCGGCGCCCGGGCGGCTGGTGTGCGTATGTGGATCTGCAAACAGGGGCTCGACTCTCTCCGGTCCGAGCTGATCGTAACGGGCGGCAATTATTTCGTTGAGGTCCACGAACGGAGCCTTCTCCGATATGGCTACGTCAGCGGCCCATTCCGATAGCTCTCCGAGTTGCGCGCAATCTTGCCGTCCTTCCAGATCTTGCGCGGAATGGGCGAGCAGACCATCGGAGTGGCGCCCTTGGCCCTCGCATCGGCGATGAATCTTTTCAGGTACCAGCCGTAGCTATGCACCAATTCCCGCTCCTTCGTGATCGGATTGTCGATCTCTTTGGTCTCATCGCCGTCCCCGGCCAGCGTGCCGCGTGCGCGCGCCGGATCGTCCAGTGGACCTGAATCGTTATGACCGAATTGCATGATGACGAAATCACGGGACTTCATCATGGCCAGCACGCGGTTCCAATGCCCCTGTGTCAGAAAGGTGCGGCTGCTCAGTCCGCCCACCGCGCGGTTGACGACGTTGACTTTAGAGGTATCGAAGTAGGCCACGATGGGCTCGCCCCAACCCCATTGGCCATTGGAGCCGTCGCCCCGGCCGTTGCGCACCGTGGAATCGCCGATCAGGAAAAGGGTGGGGAGATCCGGATTCGCGGGCGTGGGTAGATTCAGGCGAGCGAGATTCGGACTTCCCTGCCCGGACGGCTGTCCCGGATACAGTCCTACGGCTGCACCCTTCGCGGAAAGAAAGCCGCCTAGCGGAGATTCTTTCAGGCCCTTCAACCCGCCCACTACCAGAGCTGCGTTGAGGTCGGCCCCTGCTGCGCTGGTATGGGTGTGGTCCTGCGGAAAGAGGTCCTTCACTCTGTCCTGGCCCATACTCTCATAGCGGTCCGGTATGGCGCTGGTGAGGTCGATGAATGGCGATCCTTCGGCGGTTGCGATCTCAGCGGACCACTTTGCGTACTGGCCGGGACCGCGCTCCACGTGACCGTCCACCCAGATGTTCCGCACGGTGGGCGCTACGATGATCGGTGTGGCGTGCTTTGCCTTGGTGTCCTGAACAAATTTCCGCACGTACCAGCCGAACGTGTGGACCACCTCTTTTTTCCCATCCGGCATGGTGAACTGCTGAGACTCATCGCCCGTCCCGCGTAGCGAGCCGCGTGCGCGATCCTGGTCGGGAGGGCCGCCATCGTTGTGGCCAAACTGGATCAACACAAAATCCCCAGGTCTTAGATCGTCCAGCACGCGCTGCCAGAGTCCCTCGGTGTAGAACGTTCGGCTGCTACGGCCGGCGCGGGCGCGGTTCACCGTCCTGAGCCTGGTCTGGTCGAAGTAGTCTGCGAACGGGTCTGCCCAACCGCGCTGGCCGGTATTCTGCGCGGTTGAATCCCCAATGACGAAGATGGCTGGAGACTCACCAACCGGAGCCGGCGTGTTTTGCGCGAGAGCGGAGCATAGCGCGAATACTGCTGAGGCACAGTGGCAATTTTTCATCAATGGATCCCCGGGAACAACCGTAACTGCTTCGCAACCGGGCGGGGGCGTTGCATGTTGCAGTCGTCGAACACGCTTCTGGCATCCAGGCTTTTTGAAATCGATTGCTCGTGCGCGACAATCGCTTCAAAGTTGGCCTCGGGCGCATGACGTTGCTCGATCGCTCGAACAAAGCGGTCCAGGCGCTTGAAGCCATCGATCCTTTCCGTGTCTCCCAGTTTCGCGCTATCCAGCGATCGGCGCAGTACGTCGATTGATTCATCATAGGTTTTCAAAGGTACCGGAAACGGATGTCGATCCTTGCCGCCCAACGCAAACGAAAAACGCGCCGGATCTGAGAAGCGACTGGGTGTCCCATGCACTACTTCCGCCACCAGCGCCAGCGACTGCAAGGTACGCGGCCCTAGCTTTTCGAGCAATAGCAGTGAGGCGAAATCGCGCAGCTCCCGCTCGTAGCTTACCGCCAGCACAGCGCCGAGCCGCTTGAGATCGACGTCTTCCGCGCGAATATCGTGGTGTTTGGGAGCAGTGAACGCGCGCAATTCCCGGAGCGTCGCTTCCGGATGCTGCCGTGAGATGGTCAGCATCGCTTCCTGAGCGGGCTGCGCCTGGCAATCCACCAGATTCATAATCGTTCCCTCATGGGTACCAACAATCCCGGTATGCGGTTCACACGTGAAATCCCGAACCGTAGCGGAGTGCCAGTGATAGCGCCGTGCCAGGCCAGTGGCGCCATTCATGCCTTGTTGCACGATGGCCCATTCGCCGGCCGCACTCACGATGAACGTGTGCAGGTAGAGCTGAAACCCATCGCCGATCGCGTTATTGTCGATCTTCGCCGCCAGCCGGCTGGTCCGGACCAGCGCGTCGCCGTCCAGATTGGCTCCCAGCGCTACGGCCGTTAGTTCATCCGGGGTCTTGCGAGAGTGCTTGCCGCGACCCCCGCAGAGATAAATTCCTAACTCGTGCGCACGTGGATTCAGGCCCCGCTTCAACGCCCCCAGCACCGATGTTGTGATGCCGGAAGAGTGCCAGTCCATACCCATTACGGAGCCGAGCGCCTGAAACCAGAATGGATCGCTAAGGCGGGACAACAGCTCGCTCGCGCCGTAATGATGAACGATATTCTCGGAAATCGCCGTGCCGAGTTTTACCATGCGCTCCGCCAGCCAAACGGGGACGCGGCCACCGTGCAAGGGCAGGTCAGCGGATCCTGAGCGTTGCATCTCTTCTCATTTTATCGAGCGCCGGCTGTTACACTAGCAATTCTCAAATGGACAACCTGAAAGCCCTGATCAGAGAAGTGCCCGGCTTCCCCAAGCCCGGCATCAACTTCTACGACATCACCACACTGCTGAAGGATAAGCGCGGCTTGAAGACCACCATCGATCTGCTCTCCCGGCACTACGATCAACATCACCCGGATCTGGTCCTGGGTATTGAAGCTCGCGGATTCATCTTCGCTCCGGCGCTCGCGTATGCACTCGGGGCCGGCTTCATCCCCGTCCGCAAACCGAAGAAACTGCCGTCCATCTGCGAACGAATTGAGTACGAGCTGGAGTACGGCACCGACATACTCGAGGTTCATAAAGACGCCATC
>JBBSHP010000170.1:0-8064 GCA_038232555.1 Bryobacterales bacterium | reverse complement strand
TCAGGAACGTGCTGTCTTTGTCCGGCTTCGAAAGCGCGATCGACGGCATCCCCTTTGCCGCCCGCTGCGCATCGATTGCGGCCAGCCCCGTTTTGTCCAGAGCCACCGGGTCTGTGGCGAAGTACATTGTCTTGTGCTCCCAGATATAGCGCGGCTTCCCGCTCGGGCCGCCATGCCAGGATGCCTTTACCCCATCCAGAATGTGCAACACAGCCTTTTCGCGGATCACTGGCAGACTCACTACCGCCGGGATAAACGCGCCGCAGGCATTCAAGGTGGGCGTCAGATGACTTCTGTTTACGTTATTGACCATGCCATGCGACATGTTCTTCAAAGCGATGGTCACGCCCGCCGATTGATGGTGCTTCAAGACCGGCAGGTTGATCAGTTTATTGATCTGCTTGGTGACCACCTTGGCAACGTAGGACCGCCGGAAATGCGCGTCATTCGCGTTCTCGCCCGGCTTGATCAGGGCCATCTCCATGTAGCGGTCGGGGTCGTATCCATCCATGTCGAGTTGAATCTCGTCGTACTGCAGCGAAGGCGCGGTCCATCGCACTCCCGGCGGCAGCCACTTGTCGATTCCAGTCTCCTGAATTTCCTGACGGTACCGGCTGAACACGATGACGTCTTTGGGCGGGACTCCGGCCTGCTGAAGTCCGTCGAGGATCTGGCGCAGAACCAGAGCATCGGAGCAAAGTTTGGGACCACCCACCGGGCTGACTTTGATTCCGACCACGTCCCCGCGCGCAAAGAGTGCACGCCAAGCTTCAGGCCAGGTGGGAGCACCCGTCAACTCGGTCATGCCCCTGTGCATAACCTGCTCGATTGGCTGAGCTTGATACGCGTCCGAAAGAAGTGCGGAGGGATGATGCACCGCAATCACCCGCCCCGGGTAAGGTCCGGGGATGCCGGGCTTGGACGCAGCAGCATGCACCGGCAACTGGGTTGCTGCTGCAGCCAGGGCTGCGGATCGTAAGAAATCTCGCCGTGCGTTCATGGCCGCTATTGTAGCGGATGTGTCCTACTTCGCGAAATAGGATTCGTTCAAAGTGATTGGCGTCTGCTTGCGGATTTCTTCAACCGCCTTGCGCGCGATTTCCGGCTTGATCTTCTGTTCAATCAAGGGACGCACCTCTTCGAATTTCTGAGTGCCCTTGGATTCCACCTTGATCAGGTGATAGCCGAACGGGGTCTTCACGGGCTCGCTGATCTGTCCGGGTGGAAGGCTGAACGCGGCCTGCTCGAAGGCCGGCACCATGTGTCCGCGCGAAAAAGAACCGAGGGATCCGCCCTGTTTTGAGACGCTGGAGTCGTCCGATTCGGCGGCCGCAACTTTGGCGAAGTCTTCACCTCCAACCAGGCGCTTCCGGAGTTCTTGAACCTTGGCCAGCGCCTCTTCTTCGGTCAGGTCTTTTTGATTCGGCTTCAGGGGCACAGTGGAGCCTTTGAACCGAATCAGAATATGGCTGGCGGTCACTTGTTCATACTCCGATTTGTGTTGATCGTAGTAGCTTCGCAGGGCAGCTTCGTCCGGCTTGGCATTGGCTGTGATATCGCGGTACAGCGAGTTGGCGAGAAGGTTGTCGGTTTGGAAGGAGATCAGCTCTCGCACTGCGGGCGTGCGGTCCAAGCCACGCTTCCGCGCTTCCTGCGCCATGGATTTTAGTTCGGCTACCTGCTCGGCAATCTTCTTCTTGCCGGGTCCCTGGGCAGTGGCTCGCATCTGTTCCGGTAAGGCGGCCAGCAGTCGCTCGAACTCAGACTTGGTTACCCGCTCCTGGCCGACCGTGATCACGACTGGATCGGAGCCCGGTATGTCTTCGAGTGCGGGCGGAGCGCCGGGTTTGGCGGGCATAGAAGGAACCGGAGGCAGCACGGGACTTTTCGGAGCGGCGGTGGCCGGCTTGGGCAAGGGTGGCGGATGTGGCGGAGTGGTCGCCGGACTTTGCGCCATGCACAATGCGAGTGGCGCCCACAGGAGGCAGTTCTGGAATGTGAGTAGTTTCATGTCAATTTGATTGCAAGCGGACCGGAGGCGAAAACCTGCGCGGGTGTTGGACTTCTCTTCCAGAATAACTTATTCCTAAAAGGAAAGGGCAGGCATTGACCACGAATCAAGGCCTGCCCTAAACTGCTAAAGAGACTACCGGTGAGTCGCGTCGTAGATGCGCGAGCCCAGGCGTTTGGCCCCTCGCTCAACGCTGTCTTTCGCGTGCTCCAATCCCCCTTCGGTCCGGTCGACCGCGTTACCAACGGCCGATCCGGCACTCCGAGTGGTACTGCGTACGTCCCGAGCTGCATTGGATGCCTCGGCGCCCACTGACGACTGCCCGATCGGATGGGCTTCCGTGTGCGGCCAGCGAGTCCCCTCCAAGGTTCCACCCTCCGGAGCCGACCCGGTTTGGCGCTGCTGGCTATCCTGCCCCCGCCATTCGTTGCCCTGCCGGTCAGCCGCCGAATAGTAGTCGCGCTCCCGGCGGAGTTCGTCAGCCGAAAGCGGCTCCGCTCCCGCATTGTGCCCGGACCAGCCCCGGTCCCGCCACTCGGACGCCCGGCTTTCCACGTCTACCGCTCCGCTGGAATCCAGTACCTGGCGAGCTTGGTCTGCACGGCTTTCGTCCGTATGCACGGTCACGAGTACCTGGCCGCGCCGAACACCTTCGGCATAATAATGAGCTTCGTCCTCTGGAACGCCGGCTTCTGTCAGCGCCCCGATTACCCCGCCTGCGACCGCGCCAATACCCGCCCCGCCCAGTGCCGCGAGGATCGGACCAGCAACTAGGATAGGACCGATTCCAGGAACAGCCAAGCCGGCGAAGGCCAAGAGAAGTCCGCCTACCCCACCCAACGCCGCTCCAATCCCGGCATCCGTAGCTACGTGGCTAGCGCCCGCAGTCGTGGCCGTTTCTGAGCCGGTGGTTTCGTCGCTCCCGCTCGTATTTTTGTTCGCAACTACGCTGATGTCGCCGCGTGAGATACCCGCGCTCTCCAGCGCGCGCACCGCGTTTTCAGCCTGATTCATGCTGTCGAAAATCCCAACTACGGTTTTCGAAGCGCTTGTGATTGCCATTTGGTCTCCTTCTGACTCTGTGAGATTTGCTACCAAACGTTAGACTCAGCTTCGATAAAATCATTTCCGAGTACCGAAGACCCGATAAACTCGAGAATATGAGGATACCTGTCAGCGTCGGGCTGTGCGCCTCGTGCTCTCACAGCCAGGTGATTAGGTCGGACCGGGGCTCAGAGTTCTATTTGTGCCGGCGGCATAAGACCGACGCAACCTTTCCAAAATATCCCGCACTCCCAGTGGTGTCCTGCCGCGGATTTGAACAGAACCAATCCGTTTAGGATTTTGGAGCCCGTTTAGCCCGGCGCTCCCGGACCACCTGCTCCGCCCGATACCAATCCTGGTCGTGCGATCCGTGCTGACCGCCGCGTTCCTGATGGTATTGATAGGCGAGACGGGCGATTTCTTCCCGGTCATCACTGGTTTCGCGCGCAGCTTCTTTCGCGATTTCACTATGCTCATCGACACTGTTCATGGCAGCGTAGCCCTGCAGCGTGTCGTTCGAATTGGCCTCATCCTTAAGGCTGTGCGCTGAGCGATTGCCGGTGTGCGCGGGCGCCTGTCCTTCTTCGCGCCCTTCCTTCTCTGGCCTCATGTTGGGGTTCATATCAGCACCTTAACACTTTGTATAATAAACGAGTTACCAATACTAAAGCTACCTGAGGGGAAGCCTGAGGCGTCCCGCGGCGCCATTCCATTCCAGCTCATACGTGACGTTTTTCTGTTTGTTGGCGGGAAATGGGAAATAGAGATATCCAGCCACAGGGCCACGAAGGGGACCGTCGGGCAGCTGCTTGTCTGCGAGTTCCTCCTCCATGATCTGGCGATCGCGACCGGTGGACGCAGTTCCCGGGTCGTGCCACCCGCCCGCACCCACCTGAACTCCGGCCGTGGTGTAGACGCCTTTTCGCCTTCCGTAGTATGGATCGTTGCCGGACTCGTATCCGATTCCAACGGTGGGATGAATATCCAGGTCGGATCGGCGCGGCGGGTTTTGTGGGTAACGGCGCGCCGCCATGGCCGGGGGGTTCCGGGACGAACCGACTGGTTGCCGCAGCGCAGCCCAAAATCGAGTGCACTTACGGCAAGCGGGCCTGACTCCGGGTACAAAGCCACTTCCAGAACGACGTAGTCGCGCGTGAGATCGGTAGCGAAGATGCTTCGAACCTGGTTCGCCGGGATTCTCTCGGCGGCCATACTCACCCCATGCTGGGTTACGTAGTTAGGGTAGTCGGTAGCTTCGGGGCGAGGGCGGATCTCGCCGCAGCACCCAACTGCGATGAGGAGGCCGGCTAGAGACGTCTTAATGTTCACGGCTGGGCTACTTTGCTCTCCATCTCTGATGCTAGCACCCGCAGATTGCGGCAGGTGCGGCGCGCCGCGTTCAGCAGACTACGCAGACAACAGAAGAGCATGGACGAGCGACGCAACCTCTCCAGCGTCATAGCTATCCTCATAAAATTCTGTAATCTGATTAAAGAGGAAAAATCAGATGCCAACCAAGAAAAAGGCAACCAAAGCTCAGAAAAAAGTGGGGAAGGTGATGCATGAGTTCAAACACGGCGACCTCCACTCCGGCTCGAAAAAGGGTCCCCCGGTAAAGAATCCCAAGCAGGCCATCGCGATCGCATTGAGCGAAGCTCGACAGTCCGGAGCTAAGGTGGCCCCTTAAGAAGACTGCGAATAACAAAAAATCTGGCACGGGTCCATAAATTATTCCTATCAGGCCCATCCAAAAGTTTCGCTGCCACGAACCGGTATAAGCCTGGATAATCGTAAGATCATGCACCGTGCCTTGTTCGCCCTTGCGCTGCCTGCCCTGGCGTGTGGGCAGTCGCTTCCGCCTACCGCCGATTCCAGACTGACTGCGGTTGAGGCTGCGGCTAAATCGGCGCAGAGCGCTGGGGATAACGCGTGGATGCTGGTTAGCGCCGCGCTGGTCCTAATGATGACCGGGCCGGGGCTCGCGCTCTTCTACGGCGGACTGGTGCGCAGCAAGAACGTGCTCAGCACCATGATGCACAGCTTCAGCCTGATGGCAGTGGTGACAGTGCTGTGGGCGATGGTTGGTTATAGCCTGACTTTCGGTGAAGGCAATGCCGTGATTGGCGGGTGGCAGTACCTATTTTTGAACAATGTCGGCGCTGCCCCAAATGCGGACTATGCCGCCACCATCCCGCAACAAACGTTCATGATTTATCAGCTCATGTTCGCGATTATCACGCCCGCGCTCATTTCCGGTGCATTCGCCGAGCGCATCAAGTTCAGCGCGATGCTGCTGTTTACCGTGCTGTGGGCGCTGCTGGTGTACTTTCCGATGGCGCACATGGTGTGGGGAAAAGGCGGACTGCTGAATGCGTTCACGGGAGGTAAATTCCCCTGCTTCGATTTCGCCGGCGGCACGGTGGTGCACATCACGTCCGGGGTTTCGGCACTGGTCTGTGCGCTCTATCTGGGTAAGCGGGTTGGATATCCGCATGAGCCGATCAAGCCCCATAACCTGGTGATCAGCTTCATCGGCGCATCGCTGCTCTGGGTGGGCTGGTTCGGTTTCAATGCCGGAAGCGCCCTGAGCGCGTCATCGCTGGCAACCAGTGCGTTCGTAGCAACCCACTTTGGCGCCGCAGCGGCAACGCTCGGATGGATGCTGATGGAATGGATCACGAATGGAAAGCCGAGCATGCTCGGCGCGATTTCCGGTTGTGTGGCGGGGCTGGTAGCCATCACTCCGGCCTCGGGTTTTGTGAAGCCCATGCATGCCCTGTTGATCGGTGTCGCCGCGGGCCTGGTCTGCTACCTGATGGTTACGGCGGTGAAACGGCGCTTCGGCTATGACGACACGCTGGATGCCTTTGGAGTGCACGGAGCAGGCGGCACGGTGGGCGCGATCCTCACGGGGGTATTTGCGACCAGCGCTGTGAACGACACATTAAAGGATTCGGCTGGTCATGTACTGCCACTTGGCTGGGTGGACGGCAGACCCGAGCAGGTGATGTATCAGGCGATTGGCGTCGCGATTTCCTGGTTGCTGGCGATGGTGGGCACTTGGATCATCCTGAAAATTTGCGATGCCGCAATCGGCGTCCGTGCCTCGCGCGAGCAGGAGATCGACGGTCTGGATCTGAGCATGCACGGCGAAGAGGGTTATAATTTCGAGGCATAAGCGACTTTTGAAATCTTCATGAAAAAAATCGAAGCGATCATCCAGCCCCACAAGCTCGAAGAGGTTAAAGAAGCGCTCAAGGCCATCGGAATCGATGGAATGACCATCTCTGAAGTGCGCGGGCATGGCCGTCAAAAGGGCCATAAAGAGATCTACCGAGGAATGGAGTACCACGTGGACATGCTTCCGAAGGTGAAGCTGGAAATGGTGGTTCCGGACGCTCGGGCCGAGCAGGTTATTCACACGCTGGTGCAGTCGGCGCGTACGGGTAAAATCGGGGACGGCAAAGTCTTTGTGTACGATGTGGCGGATGCAATTCGTATCCGCAACGACGACCGAGGCGAAGGCGCGCTGTAGGCTGCAAAATCCTCCCAATCCGGAAACCTTAGAGCGCAGCAACAGCGTCGATGGCATCGTGCTTGCGGCCTTTGATAAATTTCAGCCTCCGGTCACCGCTCTGGCGGTAGGGGGCTACGGACGCCGTGAGCTGTTTCCCTACTCGGATGTCGACCTGCTGCTGTTGAACTCCGGGACACTAGATAGCACCGCCCGCGAGCGAGTATCGGAGTTTCTGCGCACGTTGTGGGATGCCGGGCTACGGGTGAGCCAGTCCGTCCATAGCCCGGCCGAGTGTTGCGCTATCCACGAAGGAAATCTGGAGCTGACCATTAGTTTGCTGGATCTGCGCTATCTCGCTGGGGATATTTCCAGGCATCAGCAACTCACCAACGCGTTTCCCAAATTTCTGAATTCGCAACGCAGCGCGATTGTGGGGCACCTAATCCAGGCCGCGCGCATTCGCCACGCCAAGTACGGCGGCACGATCTACCATCTGGAGCCGGACGTGAAAGAGCATCCCGGCGGCTTGCGAGATTTACATACGATCCACTGGCTTCGAAAGATGAAGAGCTTTGAAATAGAGCCGCTGGAGCAGGCGCGGGATTCCCTGTTCGCGATCCGATCGGAGTTGCATCGCTTTTCCGGGCGCGACAATAACGTACTTCTGTTTGAGGCGCAGGAGGCGCTCTCGAGCGATCCGGCTAACTGGATGCGTGAATACTACCGCAACGCCCGCCAGATCTTTGGAGCGGCCAACCGAGCTCTAGACGCCTGCGAACCGGTGGAGCACAGTCTTTTTTCTCAATTTCGAGACAGGCGATCGCGTCTTTCCACAGCCGAATTCACGGTGTCGCGTGAGCGAGTGTTGCTGCGTAACCCGGGCCAGCTTACGCACGACCCCGGCAGCGCGATCCGCCTGCTTTGGTTTGTGGGGCGGCATGGCTTCCAGGTAGCGGCAGATACGCTGAAAAGGCTGAGCGAAATGGCCTCGTTTACAATGACCTGGCTGGAGTTGGGTCAATTGTTGGAATTGCCGCACTGCGCGGCTGCCTTGCGCGTGATGGGGGAATCCGGACTGCTGACGAAGCTAATTCCGGAGTGGAGCAGGATCGATTGTCTGGTAGTCCGGGATTTTTACCACCGCTACACGGTCGACGAACATACGCTGGTGGCCATTCAAGCACTGGAGCAGCTCGCGGGGAATCAGGAATCTCTACGAAAACGGTTCGCGGCGATTTACAGCGGGATCGGGCATCCGGAACTTCTGCATTTTGCTCTGCTGCTGCATGACATTGGAAAAGGGGACGCATCGGGCGATCACGCCAGGCAATCCACGGCGATCGCACAGCGTGTGATGGAGCGGTTACAAGCACCGCAGGAAGATCGGGACACAGTCTTGTTTCTGATCGAGCAACATCTGTCGCTATCCTCCATCATGACGTCACGCGATTTGAACGACGGAGCAACGGCACGGCAGATCTCTCAGAGCATG
>JBBSHP010000169.1:0-8068 GCA_038232555.1 Bryobacterales bacterium | reverse complement strand
TGCACGATTGGTCCGACGAAAAAGTCGACTTGTTGCTGAGCAAGATCCATCAGGCTTTACCTTCTGGCGGCGCTTTGCTGATCGCGGAGAAGCTGCTCGAAAACACGGCCGCGCACATGCAGGATCTGAACATGCTGGTGGTTACGGATGGCCGGGAGCGCACTGCCGGGGAATATGCCGCCCTAGTGAAGCGTGCTGGGTTTTCGACCGTCGAGAGCCGCCGTACCGGAACACCTCTCGATGCGACGCTCGCGATCAAATGACCGTGCTGGTAGCTGTCATCTACTTGCGCAGGTAAGCGTCGTCCCCGCGTCGCCAGTCTTCCCGAACCGGCGAGAAGATATCCACGGCCACGCAGTCTTCCGGAGCCTCGGCGCTGTGCGGAACATTTGGCGGGATTCGCAGAACCTGACCAGCCTTGACCAACTGCTCCTTTCCGTCCAGGACAAATCGCAAGGAGCCCTGCTCGATCATCGAAAGCTGCTCGTTGTGATGGCTATGCTCCGGAACCGTGCAACCCTTCTTCAGAAACACTCTCGCAACCGTCAGCGTGTCGGCGTGAATTACCTGGCGAGCAAAAGTGCCGCTCATTTGCTCTTTCTCTAGCGTGTCCCAATCGTAAAGCTGCATCAAATCCATATTAATCAATCCATCTTAATTAAATTCATGTGACACGTGCCCACCATGTTAGGCGCCGGGCTCACGTCACCAGACCCGGCACGGGTTGGTGCTCACCATGGGGTCGCCAACTTTGCAGCCCCAAGCCTGCTGAAACTCAGGCATGTTCTGCAGCACTCCGTTGGCGCGGAAGCGGCCGGCCGAGTGCGGATCGGTGAGCGCGGACAGGCGCGATGATTCATCGGTCCGGTTTTCACACCAAACCTGCGCAAAAGCAAGGAAAAAACGCTGCTCGGGAGTGAAGCCGTCCAGCTTACCCGCCTTGACCTCCTTTCTCTCCAGAGCGTGTTCCAGGGCCATATAGGCCAGCCGCAGACCGCCGTTGTCGGCGGCATTCTCGCCCAAGGTCAATTTGCCGTTCTGCTTCACATCGTCGATCGCCACAAAATTTCCGTACTCGTCCACCACACACCCGGTGCGCTCCAGGAAATTCTGTTTGTCCTCGGGCTTCCACCAGTCCCGCAGATTTCCCTCGCCGTCGAACTGCCGCCCTTGATCGTCGAAACCGTGCGTCAGCTCATGGCCCACCACCGCCCCGATGGCGCCGTAATTGGCTGCTTCATCTCCGTTCTTGTAATAGAAAGGGGGCTGCAGGGTGCCGGCTGGAAAATTGATGTTGTTCTGCTGCGGGCTATAGTAGGCATTGACCGTGGGAGGCGTCATGCCCCATTCTTTTTTGTCGACAGGTTGCCCGATCTTGTCGAGATTACGCTTGCGTTCGAACTCGGCCGAGCGCACCTCGTTCCCCACCGCATCACCCCGGACCACCTTGAAATTAGTGTAATCGCGCCACTTCTCCGGATAACCGATTTTGTTCGCGACAGCTTTCAATTTCGCCAGGGCCTGCTTCTTGGTTTCGTCGCTCATCCAGGTAAGTGAGTCGATGTCGTTGGCCATTTCCCGCTCAATCTCATTCACCATACGCAGCGTGCGCTCTTTGCCCTCCTGACCAAAAGTCTGCTCAACGTACTTCTGCCCGAGCGCTTCACCTAAATCTCGATCCGTTGCCAGCACACAGCGCTTCCAACGCGCGGGCTGCTCTTTCACACCGGTCAGGATTTTCCCTACGAAGGCAAAGCTCTCATCGGCGAAACGCTTAGGAAGCATGGGCGACCTGGAACGTAAGACATGCCATGTCAAATATGTTTTTAAATCGTCCAGGCTGGTGGAGCGCAAGCTGGTTTCCAGTCCTTTCATAAAATCCGGCATACCGAGGTTCAGGCTGGGAACAGATACGCTCAAAACTGCTAGATAGGCTTGCCAATCGAAGTCGGGAACCAGCTTGTTGAGTTCGGAAACCGGAACCTTGTGATAACGCTGATTGGGATCGCGTAGAGTCACTCGATCGAGAGAAGCCTTTGCCAGCGCGGTCTCGATTTGGAGAACCGCATCCGCTTCCGCCTTGGCGCGCTCCGGCGCGTGACCCAGCAGCTCAAACATGCTCCGTACGTGGGCCCTGTATTTCTGGCGAGTCTCGATAGACTTCGGATCGGTCCTCAGATAGTAGTCGCGATCGGGTAAGCTTAAGCCTCCTTGAGAAACGTTGAGGATCACCTGCGTGGAATTCTTGGCGTCCGGCCCGGCGTTGGCATTGAAAAACGCGGGCACGCCGGAGAGGTGCATGCGGGCGACCAGGTGTCCCAATTCCGCTTTGTCCTTCAGGTTGGTGATTTGATCGAGCTCGGGGAGAATGGGACTCAAGCCTTTCTTCTCAATACGCGCTTCATCCATGCAGGAGGCGTAGAAATCGGCCACCTTTTTGTCGTTGTCAGAGTGTTGTTGGCTGGGATCCTGCAGCTTTTCAGCAAGTTCCCGCAGCACTTTTCGATTGCGCTCCGACAACTCACTGAAGCGGGACCAGCGTGATTGATCGTCTGGAAGCGGATTGCTCTTGCGCCAGGCTCCGCACGCATACTGATAGAAGTGGTCGCAAGGTTTGACAGAGGTGTCCAGCGATTTGGGATCGATACCGGTTTGGGCCGGGGAAAGAGCGGCAAAAATTGAGGCCAATAGTAAGAGTCGTCTCATTGAACAAAGTGTATCGGAAAGAAACAGGGCTATCGTCTACCCTTGGTTGGGCCGCGCTGATGGTGTTTGCGCTGCTGCCAGCCGCGCATGGTCAACTGCCCTCCGACGAAGAAGGAGTTCGGCCCGGGTCGGGCGTGACGCTGCCCAAGCTGGTTCGCAAAATCGAACCCACCTATAGCCGTGACGCTCGTGTATGCGGGTATCCAAGGTACCGTGTATCTCGAGCTGGTAATCGATGAGAACGGGGAACCCAGCCGGATTCACCTACTCAGTCCGTAGGGATTTGGTCTGGATGAGCGGGCGCAGGCTTGTGTCGAGAAGTGGAAATGTGTTCCGGCCACGAAAGATGGTAAACCAGTGAAGTTTCAGGCCACCGTGGAAGTAAATTTTCGGATTGTGGGACAATCGTTCGACAGTGATGCAGAGGCCCGGCGGACACAATTCAATGTGGCGCTACGCACCTTGCGCCGTTTACACTTCAAACCCTCGCCAGAGCTGGTGACGACGATGGAAACTCTGGCGCGCCGAAAGATGCCGGCCGCGATGTATGTCCTGGGCTCCTGGTGCAACTGCGGTGAGGGAGTCCCGAAAGATCCGGAGCGCGGGTTGGAGCTTATCAAGAAAGCGGCGGATAAGCATTACGGGCCGGCGCTGTACGAAATCGGGCACCGGTATCTGGAGGGCATCGGCTTCCCGGTAGACCAGCAAAGAGGGCTGAAGATGATTAAGGATGCGGCTGTGTTGGGCAGCATGGATGCGCAATCTTTCCTGGGAACCCACTATGAATCGGGCCAGATTCTCGAACACGACGAAGCTCGGGCCCGGCAGTTCTACCGTCTGTGCGGGGCGAAGGGCCACGCAGCGTGTCAATATCACTTAGGCCGGCTTTTGTTTAATGCACCTGATCGACGGGAGCGGCAGTATATTCAAGCACTGGCGTGGTTCCAACTGGCGGCTGCGCAGAACGTTGCGGAAGCCAAGAAGATGGTGGAATTGGAAATGCCAAAGCTAACGCCAGAGCAGGTCGAAAGGGTGAAAAAGCTGAAGAGCCAGCTAGTGCCCCCCCGAGTGAGCTTGTGAATGAGCGCTAGCCGTGCCGTATCACCAGCACGTCTCCATCTTTGACAATGTACTCTTTGCCTTCCAGGCGCAGCAGACCTTTCTCGCGCACGCCGGGATAGCCTTTGTAATCGATCAGCGCACGCCAGTTCACCACTTCGGCCCGAATGAATTTCTTCTCGAAATCACTGTGAATCGCTCCCGCCGCTTTTACCGCTATGCTATTCAGCGGAATGGTCCAGGCCCGGACTTCAGTTTCTCCGGCGGTCAGGAACGACATCAAGCCCAAAAGCAGATACGTTGCTGAAATCAGGCGTTCCAGACCCGACTCGTTCAATCCGTAGCTCGCCAGATACTCGCGTTGCTCTTCCAGAGACAGTTCGGCGAGTTCGGCTTCGATTTTGCCGCAAATGGCCGTCACCGCTGTACCTGCCCGTCCCGCCAACGCACCTTTTCGATACTCATCCTCGATTTCATGCAGTCTGCTTGCATCGGCCTCGCCGATGTTCAGAACGAACAGCATCGGTTTGAGGGACAGGAACTGAAACCCGCGAATGATCTTTTCTTCTTCAGGAGTCAGTTCCATAGTGCGCAGAGCCGCGTTCGCTTCCACCGTCTCTTTGCACCGCTGCATCAGGGCGATCTCGCGGTCTAACTCGGGGCTCTTCGCCTTTTTCCGATCCTTCTCCAAGCGCTCCATGCGCTTCTCGATTACCACCAAATCGCTCAGCACCAGTTCCATCTCGACGTCTTCGAGATCGCGCAGGGGATCGACTGACCCTTTCTCGTGGGGCACGGTATCGCTCGGAAACAAACGCAGCACATGCGCCAGTGCATCTGCCACACGCATGCTGGCCAGGTAGCTGGGATCCCGCAGAGCTTCTTTCGAGATCGCCGGAAAGTCCAGGTATTCAACGGTCGCGAACGTGATCTTGGGAGGCTCGAAAATCTTAGCGAGCTCGTCCAGCCGTTGATCGGGAACTTTGGTAACCCCTACTCGCGCTTCCAGTGTGCCCATGCGCGCGGATGATTCATGCACGCCGGTCAGAATCGTGAACAGGGATGTTTTGCCCACCATCGGCAGGCCAATAATTGCAGTTTTCATTTTCGGAAATTACAGCGGAACCTCGATCGTTTTCAAGATCTCTTGCAAGATCCGTTCGCTTGCCTCGGAATTCCGCTGCGATAGGGAGGCTCGTGTGTTGATAGCCACCCGGTGCGCGCAGACTGGAATCACCAGACGCTTGATATCGTCCGGGATGGCATAGTCGCGGCCGTCCACAAGTGCCATAGCTTGGGCCGCCCGGTACAGCGCCTGGGCTCCGCGCGGGCTGACCCCTAGCGAGAATGCCTCATGCACGCGGGTCTTCTCGATGATCGCGAGCATGTAGTCCACCAACGCTTCATCGACGGTAATCTGTTGTACCTGCGATTGCAGGAATAACACATCGTCTCCCGAGAGTACGGGCCGCACGGACTCGCCCGACAGCATGTCCGTGTTGCGCACAATCTCGCGCTCCGCCTCACGATCGGGATACCCGATCCGCATGCGCATCAGGAAGCGATCCAGTTGCGACTCAGGCAGAGGGTAGGTGCCGTGGTGTTCCGCCGGATTCTGCGTCGCCACCACCATGAACGGTTGCGCCAAGGGATAGGAACACCCCTCAATCGTCACCTGCATCTCGTTCATCGCTTCCAGCAGGGCTGACTGGGTCTTGGGTGTCGCGCGATTAATCTCATCGGCTAACAGGAAATTGGTAAAAACAGGGCCCTTCTTGAATTCGAAGTCCTGGGTATGCGCGTTATAGATCGTGACGCCCAGGACATCGCTGGGCAGCATGTCGCTGGTAAACTGCAGACGGTGGAACCCGCACTGGACAGACCGCGCCAAGGCGTGCGCAAGAGTGGTCTTGCCTACGCCTGGTACATCCTCTATTAATAAATGTCCGCGCGCCAGAACGCACACCATAGCCATCCGGACCACCTCGGCTTTACCGCGGATTGCGGAAGCGAGAGAGTTCTCTAAAGCGGTGATTTTGGACAGAGCGTTGCCTGTGGACAGCGCCGGGGGCGCGGCAATCATCACAGCCATTGTATCGCGAGGCCTCCTGGTCGCCTTCCCGAACACGGCTCTTAGAGTTGAAGAGTGATACGCGTTGCGGCTATTCTCGCCGTATCGTTGGCCGCCTTGCCAGGTTTTACGCAGCATCAGGTGGACCTGGCCGCTACACGGGTCGGCGCTGTACTTCAGCTATGTCCCACCGGCTGGCGTCCACACCGTATCCGCGGATAGCAGCACGGTAGCCTAAACCGCGCGGCCGAAATCGGCTCCCCGGATTCCCACGATCCCCCACCTACGTTTACGACCTGGCTTCAGGCCGGCGGACGAAGTTCACCCAAGTAGTCGGGGATCGCCCAGTGCCATAATTAGGCATTGACTAGCAATCCTCACCTGGTTCCCGTCCCCAGCACAAGCATGATCCGGGTAGTGAATCTCACCAAGAGCATCGCCACGTCTACCCATCGGGTAGACATCCTGAAGGGCATTGATTTCGAGATCCCGCGCGGTCAGTTCGCCGCCATCATGGGCCCTTCAGGAAGCGGTAAAAGCACCCTGCTCGGTCTCTTAGCCGGCCTGGACTCTCCCACCACCGGGAACATTTTCCTGGATGGCGAGGACATCGCCGGTCTGGAGGAAGATCGCTTGGCGGTCCTGCGCGGTCGCAAGATCGGCTTCGTGTTTCAGTCCTATCACCTCATCCCCACTCTCACCGCCGAAGAGAATGTGATGCTCCCGTTTGAGTTGTCCGGCACCGGGGCAGGCGGCGCCGCCCGCGCGGCGGAGTTGCTCGAAAGCGTCGGTCTGCTGGAACGGCGCGATCATTACCCTGTTCAGCTTTCGGGCGGCGAGCAGCAGCGCATCGCACTCGCGCGCGCCTTCATGGTTCGGCCCCCTATCCTGCTGGCGGATGAGCCCACCGGTAATCTCGACAGCCAGAATGGCCGCCATATTCTCGACCTTTTGATGTCCCTGAATAAGCGGGAAGGCACCACCCTGGTCCTGGTCACGCATGACCAAGCCTTGGCGGCGCACGCCGATCGCCGCATTGTGCTCGGTGATGGGCTCGTAATCAGTGACGACGTCCTCGAATCTGCGCCGGAGTTTGCCGGCGAAGTTCTTCATAAATAGGTTTTCTTCCCAAGCCAAACTCGTTGTGTTCAGGTGCGCGCTACAATAGGCCAGCCGTGGACAAAAGCAAACCAGACAGCGTGCCGATTGCCGTGGTGCGGCCCAGCGTTAAGTTCGTACTGGCCGGATATTTCGCGGTCGGCGTACTGCTAGGTGCGGCACTGCTGTTGCATTTCGCGATACTGGCCGACAAAGGCCAGCCGCCCTGGTTGCCTCTTGCCGTTGCCTTGCTATTTCTCTGGCCGGTGCAGCGGTCCATTCGCCGGCTTTCGACCAAGCTCACCATCACGCAGGACAAGCTGTACTACGAAACAGGCTTGCTCTCCAGAGCCACGCGCATCGTTCAGATTCCGAAAATTCAGGATGTACGCGTGAACCAGAGCATCGGACAGCGCATGCTAAACATCGGCGATCTGTTGATTGAGACGGCGGGCGAGAGCAGTCGTCTCACGCTCCACAACATCGACGGAGCGCGTGCGCTGGCGGACCGCATCATCGAACTCGAAGGCAGGACGGGGACTCCAGCGGCTCCCAACGGACCAGGTCTCTAACGCGTGTTACTGCGCGGGTAATTTGGTAGGCTGTACCGCTTTTGCTTTCGGCAAGGTTTTCCGAGGCAGCATGTCCGGCCGCGTAGCAGCTTGATACACACAGGAAGCAATCACCGCCGAAGCCTGCATTAGATCCGCCGCTATGGCATGATCGAACACGTCCATATTCGAATGATGTGTCACCGTCATGTAGTCGAGCGGGTCTTGAATGAATTGAAATCCGGGCAGGCCGACTGCATCGAAAGATAAGTGATCTGTGCCGCCGGTGTTGCGGATGCTGATCGTGGAAACGCCGGCGTCTTCAAACGGCTTCAGCCACTGCTCGAACAGTGGCCGCATGGCGTCATTGTTTTGCAGGTAAACGCCACGGATCTTGCCGCTGCCATTGTCCAGATTGAAGTACCCGGCCAATGTTGCGTGCTGCGTCGTGGTTTTCATGGTGGCTGGGTCGGCAAAATGCTCCTTTACATAAGCCTTGGATCCGAGCAGCCCCTCTTCCTCGCCGCTCCAAAGCGCGATCCGCACGGTCCGGTCCATGGGAAGATTTAACGTCCTCAAAATT
>JBBSHP010000168.1:0-8072 GCA_038232555.1 Bryobacterales bacterium | reverse complement strand
CGGGCCGCCGCACGATCTCCACGCGCTGCCAGAGATTGCGCTTGACCTCCAGGTCTTCCGTGACTGCTTCGATGATCCAGTCGCAATCGGCGACGTTCTCGATGTTGTCCTCAAAGTTGCCGGGCTGAATCAGCGAAATCGCCGCATCGGTGAAGAAAGCGACGGGCTTCTGTTTAGAGGCGTTCTCGATGCCTTTGAGCGCAGCGGCATTCCGATTGGGCTGATTGGGCGCGACGATGTCGAGCAGCAGGGAGGGAACCCCCGCGTTGGCAAAATGCGCGGCAATCCGCGATCCCATGGTCCCGGCCCCGAGGACGGCAACACGACGAAGTGTTCTCATTGATCCTTAGTAAATTGTAGCCGCGTTGGTGAGCAGGGGTCACAGGCCGAGGCTGCGGGTGCCGAAAACAGGGCGGCTGAGGCATCCTTTGGCCCGCCAGCAGGCGAGAGCTACGGCGAGGACCAGATCGTCATGGTCGCTCTCGCTGCGGGCGGCGTAGCTGTCGTGACCGGCGATGGAGATTTTCATGCGCATGTTGATCAGCTCACGAACCAGAGTTTCGGCTTCGCGCAGGCGGCTGGCGATTTGTAACTCTTTTCGCTCCAGCATGAGCTGGAGGCGGTTGATCAGATCGCGTTTGGGCACACGCCACATGCCGCCGCTGTTGATTTCCCGATCGCCACCCGTGATGGTGACTGGGATGATTTGACAGCCGAGCCGGGCGGCGCGGAGCAGCTCAAGAACGGGGCCGCCGAGTCCGGTGGCGTCCATGACGAGGATGCAGCGGCCGACGAGCTCGCGGGAATTCACGATTTGGCGCAGGCGCTCGATCACGGCGAGATAAGAGGTGCCGAGGCGCACCCGTTCCAGGTGGCGCACGCTCACGGTGGAGAGATTCTTACGTTCGTAAGTGCGCCAGTCCATGCCGACGTACTGGTCGACGGTTTCTATGATGGCGATGGCGGTGTAATCCTGTTTCTGGCCTAAATCCAGGCCGATGAAGAAAGACATTTGGGGTTCCTTTTATCCTTTTCCTTTTATTGAATTAAAGGCAAGCAGGCAGGAATGCCTGCTCCACACTACAGTAGGAGGGGTTCCAGGTCGCTGGAGAGGGCGGCGTCGATTAGGTCGCGGTCGAAGAGGGATGCGTCGTCGCTGACGAACTCGCACATATATTCCTGGCGAAAGGAGCGGTCGCCAAGCGATTCACGCTCCTGCTGGAGGAAATCCGGAGAGATGCGCGGACACTCCAGCGCAGGGGATTCGATGCGCTGCCAGCGTTGATCGGGCCCGGCCCAGGTGTCCCAGAAAAAGCCGCGCTTACCGAACGGCGTGCTCATGAGCCACAGGTCACCCTCACCCACGGCGCGCATGGGACTGGCGGCCTTGTAGGATTCATCGCTGACCCGCGCAGCCTCATCAATGAGGAGTAGCGAGACGGCCGAGAAGCCGCGAATGGTGCCTTCGGTACCGGGCAGTCCGACAATCCGGGAGCCACTGGGAAACAGCAGCGACATGTCGTTATCGCCGTCGCCCCGTTCCGGGATATCCAACAGTCTGAGAAATCCGGCGGCTTTGCGAAGAAACTCGCCGCTCTGGCGCGCGCTGGGGGTCAATACGACGGTAAGACTACGCGGCTCAAACACCGCGCGATGGACCGCTTTGGCTGCGGTGACGGTGGATTTGCCCCACTGGCGGGTACAGTTCAAGAGTCCGCGCGGCGCAGTACGGCCTAAGACGAGGGCCTGTTTGGGATCGGGGTGGAACTGAAGATGCTCGACTGCGAATTTGATGGGATCGAGGGCGTAGGTCCAGGCTCCGGATTTCACGTGCCCACTTCAGGGAAGGGGCGCCACGGCTCACCGCCGAGCTCTTCGAGAGCGGCGATGACGGCCTGGCAGGCGTCGGGGAAACGGGAGAGTACGCGCATGAGTACGACGCGCACTTTCTCCAGCTCGCGGGTGTCGTCAACGTTTGCGACGACACCTTTTTCGGCGACCGTGCGGAAGATGTTACGCGGCTTCCAGACTACATTGGCATCAATGGTCAAGGTCATATCAGTTACTCCTTTTTAGCCGCGAATCAACGCGAAGGAACGCGAAGGAACGCGAATGTTTCAGGCGGCGATGGACTGTCCGATAACGGGATTAGGTTCGTTTGGCGGGAGCGGATCAGGCATGAGGCGGAGGAACCGGAGGTTAAGGAGAGCGCGCTCGCAGGTTTGGCCGAGGCGTGTTTCGTAGCGATTCAAGAGGTGCAGGCTGCTGGATTCGT
This sequence comes from Bryobacterales bacterium, assembly GCA_038232555.1. GTDB lineage: Bacteria > Acidobacteriota > Terriglobia > Bryobacterales > Bryobacteraceae > JBBSHP01. The sequence continues at coordinate 5,797 of JBBSHP010000168.1, read as the reverse complement.
CGGCCAGCGTTTTGAAGGCCATGGCCTGACGGGTAGGCTCATCGAGGCGCTTGAATTCGATGGTGAGGGTGGCGTCCTGGCGCTCCATTTCAAGGTTGAGGGAGGCGGTTTCCATGCCCCAGAGCCGACGCTGCCGCCATTTGGCGACGACGATCTCTTCAATGAGATCGGCCTCGACCTGATCGCGAGGCTGGAGGCGGAGGAGGTAGGCATCGAGAGCCTGCTGGAAGCGTTCGTGGGACTCATTGGCGAGAAGCACAGTTTTGGCGGTGAGGCCGTGGCGCAGGGAATTGGCGGCGGAGATCCGGCGCGTTTCCGGAGATTTGGGGCCGCAGCTCAAGGCTCCGTTGGCACGAGAGGCTGCGATACGGCGTAACGATGACATAAAATAAAGGCTCCTAATCCTATTGTACCGGAGGGGGTGGTAATAAGAGTGGGTTAAGTTGTTGAAAATGATAGAGATAATTCTTGTGACTGGGTTTTGGGGGCGGTGGATTTCCGGCGATTCGCGCCCTCGTGTTAGGGTCGGCGCTCTTCTTCGATGTGCTTTAGCCGGGCGTCCAGAACTTCTTCGACGCGGTGCAGTTCGGCGCGCCAGAGGTCGCGCATGTCGTCGAAGCGATTATCGACGGAGGTGAAGCGGGTTTGAATAAACGCCAGCAAGATGGCGAAAAGGGCAGCGTTGAAGAAGCACGGGATTCCGATGGCGAGATAAAGCTGTCCGTTGCTCACAAGCATCTTATCGGCTCTACGCTATGAAGTATGGCATAAACGTATAAGGTTGCTTCAGCGTGCGGCCGGAAAATGCTTTGCATTGAACGAGTTTTCAAACCGCATGCTGATGCAACCGCCCGGTGAACTAAACCGCAACGGACAGGCGTGCTATGGGGATTGAATGCCGAGGAGCTTGTGAAAAGCTGGTGGAGGCGGATGGCTTGTCGGCCAGAGCGTTCGTTTTGTGTGCCAGTTCAGTCGTGCACTCGTTTTTTTGGACTGGCAACATCGGTTGAAAAGCTCTGGCGCGGACTGCTTGGAGTGTGCCAGCGCACCGCTCAACACACCTGGGGTTAGCCCTGCGTGTAGGGCAGTGCGGGCGAGAGTCGGGCTGTTGCAGCATTGACATTTAAGACGTATCCAGCAGGGTGGGAAGGGGGCTCGACTGGCGCGCCAAAACTTCGATAATGATCATCTCGCCAACGCCGCATTTCGGACAGCGGTGCAGAGAGATTCCGGTGAGCGCCTCGTATAAATCCCTATAGTCTTGAGCGGGGCGCGGCAGCAAGTCGGAGACAGGCGCCAGCAGCAGTCTGCGGCACAGCGCCAAGGCAGCGCGCCGATGGACACTGGCGAATAAGCCGTAATACCGGATGCGTTGAAAACCCGGCGGTAGCGCATGCGACAGGAAGCGGCGGATGAACTCAGCGGCAGAGAGCGTCATCGTTTTGGTCTGCTGCTCATGCTTGTAGTCTTTCCAGCGGAAGGTGATCTCGCCATCTTGCATGCCAACCAGCCGTTGATTGGAGATCGCGACGCGGTGTGTATAGCGGCCCAGGTATTCCAACACGTGCTCTGCTCCGCCAAAGGGCGGCTTAGCGTAGACCACCCATTCGGCTTCATGCAGCGGATGCAGATAGCGCGCAAACGCGGGCGGATCTTGCAATGGCTTTAGATCGGAGTAGAACTGGAGTTGGCCGGCGCGGTACGCTTTTTCCAACTGTTCACTGTTCGAGAAACAGACGGCGGAATAAGCGCGATAGCACGCGCACCGGCAAAAAGAATCCGGGGCGACAAGCAATCCAGCGCTCGTGATCGGGGGATACTCCGCCGCCTGGAATCACACAGTGCAGGTGGGGGTGATGATGCAGGTTCTGTCCCCACGTGTGCAGCACGCAGAAGAAGCCAATCTCGGCGCCAAGGTGCTTGGGATCGCGTGCGATGGTGAGTAGCGTCTCGGCGGTGGCCTGAAACAGTATTTTGTAAACGACAGATTTATTCTGGAAGGCGATGGCGGCGATCTGCTCCGGCAGCGTGAAGACCACGTGGAAGTACTCGACCGGCAACAGCTCCGCCTTCCTCTGCTCCAGCCATTTAGCCCGCGCCAGGGATTGGCATTTTGGGCAATGGCGGTTGCGGCAGGAGTTGTAGGAAATACGCGTGAAATCGCACTGGCCGCATTGTTCGACGTGCCCGCCCAGGGCCGCTGTCCGGCAGGTTTCAATGGCTTGCATCAGCTGGAGGTGATGCAAGGGTAAGTTATGAGCCTGCCGGTAGACGGGGCCGTGCAGTCGAAAGATGTTGGCCAGCTCGAGCGCCGGCCGTGGCATCGACGCTTAGGATTTGGGCTTGCGCTTGGGCTGAGCCGGCGGGCGCTCCAGCCGGTCGAGTGGGCTCATGGTCGCGGCCACCACTTGCGGCGAAACCCTGGTGTAACGAGTGGTGGTGTCGATCTGGCTATGGCCCAGCAACACTTGGATGATACGCAGGTCGGTGCCGTTCTCCAGCAAGTGAGTGGCGAAGCTGTGGCGCAAAGTGTGTACCGTGACTCTCTTCCGCAAGCCGGAACGGGCGGCCGCTTCCCGGCAAGCCAGTTGGAGGGAGGTGGTGCTCATGTGCCGGTCTTGCTTCCAGGAAGGGAACAGGAAATACGGGGGACGCTACGCGCGCCAGTAACGGCGCAGCACGTCCCGCAGACGAGGCGATAGCATGGCGTAACGGTCTTTGCCTCCTTCGCCCTGTTCGACGCGAATCAGCATGCGCTTGGAATCGATATCGGTCACCTTGAGCGCAACGGCTTCAGAGATGCGCAGACCGGCGCCATAACAGGTCATCAGCGCCGCGCGGTTTTTTAAGCCGGGGATGTGATCGAAGAACAGCAGCAGCTCTTCATGGCTGAGAACGACGGGCAGTTTAGAGGGACGCTTGGCGCGTGGAAAATATTCATCCGTCCAGGGCATTTCCAAAGTACGGAGATAAAGAAACTTCAGGGCGGAAACACACTGGTTGGTGGCTTCGGGCGAGAGTTTTCGCTCGTTCAGCAGGTAAAGCACATATTGGTGGATGGCTTCGGCGTCGAGTAGCTCGGGGCTGTGGCCGAAATCTTTGGCAAACTCCGCCACATAATGGACGTAGTTGCGCTGAGTGGCGGGCGCGAGATTACGCACTTGCATGTCTTCGATCATGCGTTGACGAAGAGGTGTCATGTGTAGCTCCTTCCGAAAATGGAATTGGTCATTGCGCGAACAACGACCGACTCCAGTGTTTCAGGACCTCGCGCCCGTCACGCCGACGGGTATGACGGGCATCAACCGGTACGAAGATGAATACCGCGAAGCGGTTTAGTTCACCAGGGCTGTTTGTTGGGCTATGGCGATAATTTGACCAGAACCCTGGGTAAGCCTGGATGGAGAACCCGAAGGAAGCGCTATGATCCGATTGTGGACTCGCGAGTATTGCACGTCAGTGAAGCTGATGCGGTGCGCGATCTTGCCGCGGTCCTGCGCCGAGTCCAAGCGGGCACTGACATTGTCATAGAAAGAGATGCGCAACCGCTCGCGGTGATCCGGGCGGCTGCACCGGCCCACCGCCAAATTTCCGAGTGCATCGCGTTGGCTGAAGCCCACGAGAGCGAAAGCGGTCAAGCTCCGAGGCTTGATCCGGATTTCGCAAGTGACGTAGAAGAGATTATTGGACAGCGCAAGCCGCGAAACCCGGGCTCGTGGGCTTGATCTTGGATTCCAGCGTGGTGATTGCAGGAGAGCGACGCGGTCACAGCGTGCGGGAGATCCTGGGACAATTCCAGGCGGATTACGGAGAAACCGAGGTCGGTCTGTCCGTGGTTACCATTCTAGGACTGACGCATGGGATCCGACGCGCCTCTTCGGAAGATCGCCAGCGGAGGCGGCAGGCATTCGTCGATGAGCTTATCCGGGATGTCCCCGTTTATCCGATCACTATTGAAACCGCGATAATCGGCGGGCGCATTGAGGGAGACCAGGCCGCTCATGGAGTAAACATCACTTTCGAAGACCTGCTGATTGCGGCAACTGCGGTGCAATTAGGCTTCGGAGTCGCGACCAGCAATGTCCGTCATTTCGAAGTTGTGCCGGGTCTTACGGTTGTGCGGATTTAAGCGGCGGGAAAGCAAGCGAACGACATAGTGGATCAGGCAACTCATAACAAAATCGTCTCCTTTATCTGGGGAATCGCCGACGACGTTCTCCGCGATCTCTTCAAGCGGGGCAAGTACCCCGATGTGATTCTGCCCATGTGCGTGATCCGCCGCATGGACGCCGTGCTAGAGCCGACCAAGCAGAAGGTGCTCGACACCAAGAACATGCTGGACGAGGCGCGCATCACCGAGCAGCGCGCCGCGCTGTGCGATGCGGCGGGCCAGGCCTTCTATAACACCTCAAAGTTTACGCTGCGCGATCTGAAGTCCCGCGGGAGCCAACAGCGATTGCTGGCCGACTTCGAGGACTACCTCAACGGCTTTTCGCCCGACGTTCAGGACATCCTCGACAATTTCAAGTTTCGCAACCAGCTGCAAACACTGTCCAAGGCCGACGCTATCGGCACGCTGATCAACAAGTTCCTGGACCCCGACATCGACCTGTCTCCCGCTGGCATCGATAACCACTCGATGGGCACGGTGTTCGAGGAACTGGTCCGCAAGTTCAACGAAGACAATAACGAAGAAGCCGGCGAGCACTGGACGCCACGCGACGCAGTTCGACTGATGGCGAACTTGGTGTTCCTCCCTATCGCGGCCGAAATCAAGTCTGGCACGTACCTGCTTTATGATTGCGCCTGCGGCACGGGCGGCATGCTCACGGTGGGGGAGGAGACGCTCACGGCTATTGCCGCGAAGCGCGGTCAGCAGGTCAGGTGCCTGCTCTACGGCCAGGAGATCAACCCCGAGACCTACGCCGTATGCAAGTCGGATATGCTGCTGAAAGGCGAAGGTGAGAGCGCCGACCACATCGTGGGCGGCGCGGAATGGTCGACGCTCTCGCATGACGCTTTCCCGGCGCAAGAGTTCGATTTCATGCTCGCCAACCCGCCCTACGGGAAGAGCTGGAAGAAAGACCTGGAAGCGATGGGCGGCAAAGACGGGATGCGCGATCTGCGCTACAAGGTGATGCACAAGGGCGAGGAGTTGTCGCTTGTCACGCGGTCGAGCGACGGCCAGATGCTCTTCCTCGCGAACATGGCATCGAAGATGAACGCCAAATCCGCCCTCGGCAGCCGCATCGCCGAGGTTCACAATGGCTCGTCGCTATTCACCGGCGACGCGGGCCAGGGTGAAAGCAACATCCGCCGCTGGCTTATCGAGAACGACTGGCTGGAAGCCATCGTCGCGCTCCCGCTCAACCTCTTCTACAACACCGGCATCGCGACCTGTATCTGGGTGCTGTCCAACAAGAAACCGGCGGCCCGCAAGGGCCAGGTGCAGCTCATCGACGCGAGCCAGTGGTTCAAGCCGCTGCGCAAGAACCTTGGCAAGAAGAACTGCGAGCTCTCGCCTGAGGACATCGAGCGTATCAGCCGCAACTTTCTCGACTTCAAGGAAACGCCGGAGTCGAAGATCTTCCCAAACGCCGCCTTCGGCTACTGGAAGGTGACCGTTGAGCGTCCGCTGCGCCTCCACAGCCAAGTATCAGTGAAGGCCATCGAGACTCTGCGATTTGCCTCGGGTGACGAAGACCTGCGCTCAAAGCTCTATGAGGAGTTTGGTGACGGCCTTTTTACGAAGTTTGCGGAGATCTCCGCCGCAGTCGAGATGCGCCTAGCTGAATGG
>JBBSHP010000167.1:0-8088 GCA_038232555.1 Bryobacterales bacterium | reverse complement strand
TGCAGTGATCGGCGCCGGGACCGCCGACATAGGTGGAGAATTCGAGAACGGGGTCTACGGTCAGTCCGCGCGACCGATCATACTCGGGAAGATCCAGGCGCACGTGCCCCGTCGCTGTAATCCGGTAGTGGGTCGGGATGTCGCGGCCCTCCTGGAATACCTTGGGCCGGTGCTGCCGCAGGCCGGCTACGATCAAGTCGCCGCGATCGATCTTGACCGGCTCACTGAACGCGAGCTCGATACGATCCGGATTCCCGCCCGGCTTCACGATGAAGTCATACTCGGCGTTGCGCCCGGAACCGTAGTAGAGAAGATCGATGTTCGGATAAACATCGCGGTATCGGAGCCGCGCATAGTGCGGAATACCGGTGAACCACGTCTTCTCATCGCGGCCCGTGAAGTAGCTCGAATAACCGCCCGTCGGCTCTAGACCCTCCATACGCGCGTAGGCCGCCGCCCCGATCAGCCTCATATGATCGTTGGTGTTGTTCGCGTACACGACCTCGTTGCCGGTGATGTACAAGTAAGCCCCCTTGGATCGCCCGACCCACTCGGTCTGGCCTTTGACCTGTCCGACGTTCGGTTCAAACCAGACGTTCTGAGCCTGTAGCGCAACACCACACAACAGGACAAAAAGCGAGTTCTTCGTCATTGCGTTGCCCACACAGTCAACGCGCCGTGTACACTGACCACATTGCTGTTCGGAAGCATAACCGGCCCAATCGGAGTCCCGTTCAGCCGCACGCCGACCGTGAAGCCGCCTTGAGCACCGCCGCGAATGCCAGCGCCCGCCAGTGAGTTAGGAAGCTGCACATCCACTCGGGTGACGAACGCGTTCACCGCCATCACATTCACCACCGCGGCGGATAGCCCACCCACGGTCACGTCAAAGCAGGAACCACAAGCCGCGCTCCCGATGCCGTGAACATAGGAGGAAACGATGGACCCCACCTTCGCCGGGTTGCTGCATGAGTTGCGGGAGCCATCCGTATTGTTCGCTACCGGCGTGAGTCCTTGCACTCCGCCAAAGCAATTCACCCCATTCTGCGACAGATCCGCGAAGAGGTTCGGATTCGAGGCCGTCACTGCAAGCTGCCTCGGGCTACTGGCGGTGCCATTGACCGACACCTGCATCACGGTGGCCGCATTAGGTGCAATACTCGTCGGCGTCAAGACGTTTATCTGCGATGAGGAGACGTAGAGCAACTGGGCGGGATTGCCGTCAAACGTCACGCTGACTCCGGCGATCGAGCTGTCCAAGCCGTCCGGCGCAACGACGCCCGTGGCAGGTCCCAGGTTGGCCCCAAACAGGGTGAGCAGTTGATTCGGCGCTACCGGCCCTACATGCATCGGATTGCCGCCATCGATGACGCAGGCGATCCGAGGAGAGGTGGCGGGCTGTGAGAAATCTACCGCCGATAGAAATGCCCCCGGCACGACGCCCAGACCCGGATTCACGAGCGACAACGCTCCCGGCGTGATCGGCACATCCGCCCGTTGGGTCCCTCCGGTAATCCAGACTTTGCCGCTTGCGAGCGTGACCGCCGGCGAATAGAGCGCCGAACCATCGATCCACTGCGTATCCACTACAGTGCCGCTTGCCGGGTCCAACTTCGCCGCGTAGACCTCATTCGTCGCCGTAATGTTGTCGGGCAGGCACTGCGACGGCACCCAGGCAAGCGCGGCGGGGACTGCTATCGCAGTCCTCGGCGGGTTCTCCCCCGCATTGAAGCCGGTCACTGTGCCCGCCACGTAAACCGCCCCCGAGGAGTCGATCCGGATGCCGCCTCCGCCGATCGGGATCGAGTACAACACCTTCGCCCCAGCCGCATCGAGCTTGGTCAGAAAGCCGATTTCATACGGCGAATCGGCCGGTAGCGGGGACGTGAACGGGTACGATCCGCTGCCGTTCAGTACACCGGTGAGGTACGCGTTTCCGGCAGCATCTACCGCGAGGCCGGTGTTTCCCGTCGGTCCACTGTTGGGACTGACGCCGTTGACACCCGTGGAATAGATTAACTGGGACCCGGTTGAGTTCACCTTGGTGAGATATTGCTGGGGAGCGGGAAACGCGATCTGGCACAATCCCGAGCACGTAAAAGTGGGAGTAAATTCAGTTTGGTAAGCGCCCGGAGTGGTGGGATAATCCTGCCGGAAGGTGCTCCCGGACACGTAGATATTGCCCGAGCCGTCCACCGCAATGGCACTACCCCCGGTACCGATCGCCGAAAAAATCATCGTGGTGGCGCTCGCGTCCAGTTCCATTAGATAGGGACGTTGGATGCTGTCCGGCGCAGTGTAGGCGCCCGGAGTGACGGGGAAGCCGCCACTCGAACTGATCCCGCTGATCAAAATTTGGCCCTGCGGGGTGAGCGCAATAGCATCCACCGTGCTGCGGACGGAGCCTCCCACCAGCACCGAAAAGATCACTGCGCCGGTGGGGCTAAGTTTGGTCACGAATGACCGCACATCCTCCGGATTTGCCGGGGCGGTCCCGAGCCGTCCGCTAGTGGCTGGAAAATTGGGATTCATCGTGACGCCCGCCACGTAAGCATTCCCGGCACTGTCCACGGCGATTGCGCGCGCATCGTCCGAAGCGGCGCTATCCAGGTAGGCAAAATACAGGAACCCGCTCGCGCGTGGATCGAGCTTGGCGACGACAGCGCTGGTCGCGCCGGAAGCCGGATCGGTGACAGCGTTGCCGGCCAAGTATAAGTTTCCTTGCGCGTCCGAGGCCATGGCTCTAGGCGTGAATCCGTCTTTCAGATAGGTCGAGTAAGCGAGATTTACCGCGAACGAAATGTCAGCGAACAACAGGAGGAGAATGATTGATTTCTTCATGGAAGTATGTAGGAGAACGGTTTGCTCGAAGCCGTGCCTGCTGTGAGCACGATACTGATTGGTCCGCTTACGATATCGCGCGGCAGCATCACGTTGATCTGGTTCGCTCCTTGCACCAAGCCCGGTGCCGCGCCCGCGTATATGACCTGGGCCGGTTCGCCGTTGACGGTTGCGGAGACCGGAAGCTGGCAAAGCGGCAAGTTATCTTGCGTCAATTGGCCGCAGCCCGTTGCGTACAGCGTGACTGTGCCATCTCCATTACGAACGGCTGCGAAGATGCCGGGCGCGGATGGCACCACATCTAAGCTCACCGGAACTGAAGCGCCCACCTGTAATGACGTCTTTGGCCCCAGCACTGAATAAGGAACCGTCGCGCTGATCTGAATCGGCGAGGAGTACACAATCGTCGCCGGAACTTTATCGAAGGTCACGTTCCCGATGAGGTTGGTCCCGAAGATTGTGACGATCTCACCAGGAGCAACCGGCCCATTACTAAAACTTGCCGCATTCGTCACGCCGGACGCAGTGAAGACCGGTGGGGCATTGCCGACGCTGATGGAAAGAGTATTCGACCAATCGGATTGTGGATTCCGCACAGCTATCGGGTGATTGTAAGCGACATTGAAATAGCCCGCTGGCAATTCGAACGTCAGCGTTTGGCCGTCAACGTATCGCACTGGCGTGATTGCCCAGTTGATTCCGTCAACCTGTAAGATGGTGTCCTTTGCAAATCCGGAACCGCGGAGCGTAAGGAGCGTATCGTCCGACCCGATCGGCACAACTGACGGCTCAATCGACGCAAGGACAGGAGCAGGCGATAGCACGGCCAAAGCAATTTGGACCGTGGCGGGACTTCCGAGTGGCGGTGCCAGACTTACTGAACCACTGTACTGGCCCGGTGCGAGTCCAGCAGGGGACAAGCCGACTGAAACTGCTGTGCCGCTTGCCGAGACAGTGAGCCAGGAAGTGCTGGGCGAAGGTGTAAACGCGCCACCGCCTACGGCGAATGACTGTGACGGAGGTAGCGGTCCGCCCACTACGAACCGGAACTGTAATGACCCAGGGGTGGGTGAAAGCGGCGACGGCATAACCGCCGTCTGTTCGAGTACCTTTGCGAACCAGCCATCTAGTCCGCCACCGGGCAAGGTTTGAAATGCGTTCTTCACTGGCAAGTCAGGTGATGAGGTTTGTATTGCCCAAACATAAGCCGCACCCGAATCACGAGCAAACGCAGAGCATGTCTCAGTACTTCTTCCTGCAAATAGAGTCGAGTATACGAGTCCTCCGGCAGGCGTAAATTTAGCCAAGAAGCAGTCACTATTAGACGGCCCGCCGCCTTTGAAGGTCATGAGCGAATCCTTCAATGGAAAATCGAAGGATGTGGTTTGTCCGCCGATGAACATGTTTCCGTCTACATCAAGGGCCAAACCTACTGCCGCGTCGTCACCCGATCCGCCGAGATAAGTCCCGAACAACATGTCCTGCCCTGAGGCGTCGAGCTTTACCAAAAACGCATTGCCTGTACCCTGAGCCGATGGCTGGTAAGGATTCTTCAACGTCAGACCTGGTCCGGCTTGTCCCGTTATGTAGTAGTTTCCAGCAGGATCGAATTTCACGGCCGCCGCAATACCGCGTGCCTTGCCGCCAAGGACCGACGCGAAGACAATCTTCCCGGTAGGAGACAAGCGCGCAACAACCACTGCTGGTATGTTCGATGTGACGACTGTCTGGGTAGCATTAACAAACGGGAAGTCTGGGCTGCTTGTAAATCCAGTCACCGCGACATCCTGATTCGGGGCAATGTCAAGACCTCGCATCCAGTTGTCGACGCTACCTCCCAAGAAGGTCGAAAACAGGAGTGCCCCCAGCGGCGACACCTTGGTAACAAAGCCACTTCGATAAGCTCCTGGATACTTGGGCTGGGCCGCATTCAGAACGGGAAAATCTTGGGATTTTGTGTATCCCGTGAGATACGTGTTCCCTTGGGCGTCAACGGCCAAGGCATCGACCTCGTCCCAGTTGCTGCCACCTAGAAAACTCGAGTACACCAGCGTCCGCCCATCGCCCGCCAGCTTGGTAATCCAGGCCGAGTAGTATGCAGCGCTATAGCTCGATTGAAAAGCATTCTTCAGCGGAAAATTCGAGCTGTTCGTGCTGCCAGCGAGAACAACTCCGCCGTCGGGTGAAAGCGCCATGGCACGCGCGTTTGAATAAGCACTAGTCGCCAAGACGGTGAAGAAGATCACATGGTCTCCGGCAGGAGACACTTTCAAGAGGAACGGGGCGAAATTCGTCAGATTGGTCTGTTGGAAGGGATTCAAGGACGGAGAGGCAGGCGACTGTGTCCCCCCAGCCAGATATAGAAAGCCTGCTGAATCGGTCTTGAGGTCGAAGATGAAGTCCTGGCCGGGGCCGCCTAGGTAGGACGCGAATTCCAGCAGCGGATCAATCGTCAACTCCCGCCCATGATCGTAGTCTCCCAAAGCAACCTGCACCCCGCCATCCCGAATGCGATACTGGGCGTCCACCTCCCGACCGTACTGCAGAACCCGAGGTCGATGTTGGCGCAGGCCTCCAACGACCAGATCGCCGTGATCCAGCTTCACAGGTTCGCTGAACGCCAGTTCGATCCTGTCGGGGTTTATGCCGGGCTTCACAATGAAGTCATACTCCGCGTTGCGCCCCGAACCGTAAAACACGAGATCTATGCCTGGATAGACATCCCGGTACTTGAGCCGCGCGTAATGAGGAATGCCGGTGAACCAAGTCTTCTCGTCCCGGCCCGTGAAGTAGTTGGAGTAGCCTCCAGTCGGCTCTATGCCCTCCACCGGTACGCGAGCCTTCGCGCCGACCAGCCGCATATGCGTGTTCGTCTTGTTCGCGTACACAACCTCATTGCCGGTGATGTACAGGTAAGCGCCTTTCGAGTGCCCGACCCATTCGGTCTGGCCTTTCACCTGGCCGACGTTCGGCTCAAACCAGACGTTCTGCGCTTGCAGCCCGAGACCGAGAAACAGAATAAACAGTGACTTCTTCATGGGAGTGTGTAGGAAAACGTTCTGCTCGAAGCCGTCCCGGTTGTGAGCACGATGCTGATAGGCCCGCTCGCGATATCGCTCGGGACCAGAACGTTGATCTGGTTAGCTCCTTGCACGAGACCCGGTGCAACGCCTGCGTACAGGACCTGCGCCGCTTCACCATTGATGGTTGCGGAGACCGGAAGCTGGCAGAGGGGCAAGGCATTTTGGGTGAGTTGTCCGCAGCCCGTTGCATACAAGCTGAGTGTGCTATCCCCATTCGCCACGACCGCAAAGATGCCGGGTGCGGATGGCACTACATCCAGCTGAACCGGAACAGAGGACCCGACTCGGAGGGCGGTTTCCTTCCCAACCACCGTGAAGGGGACGGTGACGCTCATCTGAGTGGGCGACGCATAAACAACGGTAGCGGGAGTGAAGTCGAACGTGGCGGTCTGGTCGAGATTGGTCCCGAATATCGTAATGATTTCGCCGGGGGCGACCGGACCAGCGGTGAAACTTGCCGCGTTGACCACGGACGCCGCGCTGAACGATGGCGGAGGTATCCCGACCGCCACCGAGAGAACATTGGACAGCGGAGACAGCGGATTCTGCACGGCAACGGGATAGTTCGATGCCTCGGAGAAATAAGCCGCTGGCATCGAGAACCTGAGGGTACTTGCATCCACAAACATCACTCGCGTAGTCAGCCAAGGTATCCCGTTTAGCTGCACGGTGGAACTGCTCGTGAAACCCGATCCGTGGAGCGTGATCACCGTATCGTCCGAACCAACCGGCACGAGAGCCGGATCGATGGAGGTCAGCATCGGGGCTGGAGACAGGACGGAAAGGGTCACGCCAAGGGAGGCCGGTGTCCCGGAAGTTGGCGTGAGCACGACCGAGGCTTCGTAGGTGCCCGGAGCAAGGCCCGCCGGGTTCGCGGAGAGGGTCGCGCTGTTTCCGGAGACGTTTACCGCGAGCCACGGCGCCGAAGCCGATGCTGTAAATGTGCCTCCGGCCACTGCCACCTTCTGAGGCGCGACTGCGGCGCCATTCTGGACATAGCGGAAGGCAAGCTGCGCGGGAGCAGGAGTCAAAGACGAGTTTGGAAGCGGGGTGTTGTCCGATATCTTGGCTATGACACCATCTCCGTTCCCGCCACCGTATACGGCCTGAATCGCATTTTTCACCGGATAATCCAGCGACAGCGAAAAGCCGGCGATGTAGACGTTTCCCGCCGGGTCAATCGCGATTTTGCCGCCATTCTCGTTATTCCTCCCGCCCAAAAGCGTGGAGTACAGCAGGGTCTGGCCGTCCGCCGAAATTTTGGCCGCAAACAAATCGGAGTTATTGATACCCCCGCCTTTAAAGGCTTGCAGGCTTCCCTTGGTCGGAAAATCTGAAGATCTTGCGATCCCACCCAAATAGAGTGCGCCCTGAGAATCCACTGCTATCCCTTGGATCGGCGCTCCGCCGCTACCGCCGAAATAACTGGCGTACATCGTGGTTCGAGCATCCGGCGAAAGCTTCATAAAGAACCCCACGGGTGGATAACCCTGCGGATCGCCGGGGTAATCCGGCTGGTACGCATTTCGAGTAATGAGGGCTGCTTCCCCTACAAGCCCGCCCACGTAGACATTTCCAGTTCTATCGAGAACCAGGGCCGCAATGTAGCCGAGCACAGGACCCCCGATGTACGTGGACAAAAGCGGTATGCCACTGGGCGCAAACTTCATCAGCCATGGAGAGATGGGTGTAGTGAACCGCGTCGTTAGATCGGTCTGAACGGCGTTGATCAGAGGAATCCCATCGGCGCCCTGGCCGCCGACGATGGCCGTGCCATCGCTGCCGACCGCAAGCGCAAAGCAAGCATCGCCATTAGGCCCGCCCATGTAAGTCGAGAACAGAAGCGCGCCCAACGGCGACACTTTTGCCAGGAAACAATCAGCGCCTCCGCCGGATGCCGATTGATAGGCGTTCAACACTGGAAGGTCACGAGACCAAGTGGTGCCGGTAACATACACGTTTCCGGCCGCGTCCGCCGCAACCGCATTGAGGTCTTCCATATTAGATCCGCCGAAGTATGTGGAGAAAATCAGCGTTCGGCCATCCGCGGCTATCTTGGTGATGAAGCCATTCCAGTAAAACGCTTTGAAAGTCGTTTGAAAGGCATTCTTCAGCGGGAAGTTATAGGAACTAGTAGTCCCGGTCAGCAGAATATTGCCGGATG
>JBBSHP010000166.1:0-8101 GCA_038232555.1 Bryobacterales bacterium | reverse complement strand
TTTGCCGCCATCGCCGCTGTAGCCGGCGACTCCAGTTCCGGCAATTACCTGGTCGCCTTTCTTGACGACCTGGGAGGGCATGTCGACCACATACATGGCGCCGCTTCGATCAAAGCGAACCTCGTAAGGCTGCTGGTAGGTGCCCACGACCGTGCGCTGCCCGGTCTTGAGATCCAGCCGTGTGACACGATGGGCGTCGATCTCGCAGATGTAGAGCGCGCCATCCGGGCCGATTACCAGACCATAGGGATTCTGCGCTGCGGCAATGGTCTTCACCTCAGCGGCGCAGCAACCCATCACGCCAAGCATTATGTAGCCGAACAGGCTAAAGCAAAGTGGAAACCGCATTCAATACCTCCTCAACCGTGATGTTCTCTAATTTCCCACGTACTATGCGAACCCGCTCAGCTCGCGGAGCCCATACCGCCGGATCGCTCGGCCCAAAGATGGCCACCACTGGAACGCCGGACGCAGCCGCGAGATGGGTGATCCCAGAGTCGTTTCCAATATAAACCCGCGCTGAAGCGAGCCAGCGGCCGAGTTCGTAAAGATTGTCCATCCTCACGGCATCTTGGAGTTGCTCTTCCGGACCTGCACACCAACTGACGGGCAAGGGCAATCTCGAAGTCAGTTCGCGAAAACACTGCATCGGCCAGTTCTTTTTGGGGCTCCCGGAAAAAGGCTGCATCGCGGCAAACTGAATCGGCCGGATGCTCCCTAAGTGAATTTTGGGACACCCGCCTGAAGGGGCGCCGGCCTGCTTTAGAAAAAAGTCGCAGCAGTGCATGCTGTTATTCGCATCCGGCAAAGCTTCCAAGAATTCAAACGGTAACTGGAGCGCCGCGACCGCGTGTCTAAAATCCTTTCGCTTCGAGCCATACCAAGATACGACCAAATCGAAGCTGCGCAGATGCTCGACCACGCCAGCATCGGGAATTACGCCCGGCAACCCGAGCACGTCCAGCCCGGTGCTGGAAATTGCGCGCACGCGGTCCGCGAACTGGATAAGCGGCACCACGGGCGAGGGAACCCAGACTTCGGTGAAGTTTGATCGCAGGTATTCCACGGCGGGGATTGCCAGAATGCAATCTCCGATTCCACCCGGGCGAATCAGTAGCTTCCGCAACATATAATCTTCTCTTATGAAACTCATTCTTTTCGCGCTCGCGTTGCCGCTGGCCGCTCAACAATACGACATGGTCCTGGCAAATGGCCGTGTGATGGACCCGGATTCCAACCTGGATGCGGTACGCCATATCGGGATCAACGCGGGTAAAATCGCCGCGATCTCAACTTCGCCGTTGACCGGACGAAACACGATCGACGTCAAAGGCCTGGTGGTGACCGCCGGTTTTATCGATCTTCACTCGCATGGACAGACCCCGGAGAACTACGGTTTCAAAGCCCGCGATGGCGTGACCACGGCATTGGAAATGGAGGTGGGCGTTTCGCCCGTCGCGCCCTGGTACGCGGAGCGCCAAGGCAAAGCACTGATCAACTTCGGGGCGACATCGGGTCACATTCCAGCACGGATGGCGGTAATGCACGATTCGGGGAAATTGCTTCCCAGAGATAACGCCGCCAATAAGGCCGCCCCCGCGGCAGAGCAGCGGGAAATTCTAGACCTGGTCCGCAAGGGTCTGGATGAGGGCGCTCTCGGTGTGGGGCTGGGGATTGCTTACGTCACCAAGGCGACGCGACCGGAGATTCTCGACCTCTTCCAACTGGCCGCCGATCGCAAAGTGCCGGCTTATGTGCATATGCGCAATGGTGGACCGGTGGAGCCGGGAGTGGTGGATGCGCTGCAGGAAGTGATCGCCGATGCCGCCGTGACTGGAGCCTCGCTGCACGTTGTGCACATCACCAGCATGGGTCTTCGACAGACTCCACTTTGTTTGCGGATGATTGCAGGGGCGCGCAAACGCGGCCTGGATGTCACCACGGAAGCGTACCCGTACACCGCGGGAATGACGGATCTCTCGTCCGCCATCTTCGATGAGGGATGGCAAGGCCGTCAAGGCGGGATCGGATTCGGCGACTTGCAGTGGGCGCTCACGGGCGAGCGATTGAACCCGGAGACGTTTGCGAAGTACCGGAAGCAGGGGGGCATGGTAGCCATACACAGCATTCCGGAAGAGATGGTGCGCCTGGCCATCGCGAATCCGATGGTCATGATCGCGAGCGATGGGATTCTGGAAAACGGCAAGGGTCATCCCCGTGCCGCGGGAACTTACGCCCGGGTGTTGGGCCGGTATGTACGCGAACAGCACGTGCTGTCACTGATGGACGCGCTGCGCAAGATGAGCCTGATGCCCGCGCACCGGGTGGGCCTCCCGAGTAAAGGCCGCATCAAGATAGGTGCCGATGCCGACATCGCAGTTTTCGACCCGGCCCGTGTCATAGATCGCGCCACTTTCGAAAAGCCGAACGTCTACTCGGAAGGAATTCCATACGTGTTGGTCGGCGGTAGATTGGTGGTGAAACAGGGAGTGCTCCAGGAAGGGACCATGCCGGGGCAGCCGGTGAAGCGCTAAGCCTCATGGGTTTTGAAGCCGTGCCGCAGCATGATTTCCTGCGCGCTCTCCAAAGCTTCGGGTAACACATAGAAGAAGGCGCCAACCCGTTCACTTTGGAAGATCACGCCACCCCGGTAGTTGTCCGGTTCCACTGCATAGTCGATGGCCGCTTCCGTGAACGCCTGTTCCAGCCGCAGTGATTCTTTCAACTTCCTGGCGATGTAGATTAGAGCTAGTTCGCGATCTTCAAAGAAATCAGTATCACGCCGCATCAACTACAGCGTCGCACGGACGCATCATCCGAAGGAGGTTTGAATGATGCGCCCTGCGAAGCTTCACGAATGCAGCGACTTACTTCTGCACTGTGATGAACGCGCCCGTCTGGGATGACTGGCTACCCACCTTTGCTACGACTGGCTGGTCGCCATCCGCGGCATCAGCCGGCACAATCACGTTGATCTGATATAGACCGGCCGAGACCAGCCCGCCAAACGAGACTTTCGCTTCTGCTCCGCCGATTGTGACTACCGGCAGGGCCGCCAGCGGGAGGGATGACGTCACCAGCTTTCCATCTGGTATGGCAGGCGTGGTGGCACCGAATCCGGTCGCGTAGAGCACAATTGTTTCGCCTGGCTTGGCAGGCGTCGCCGCATTGTTGGGGAACAGCGTGGTGGCCCCCAATAGCGAGTTGTCGGCGTGAGTCGCGGCAATGTATTTGTTTCCGGCCCTGGGGAAGATGAAGAATGCCGGGGCCACCGCCTGTAGAGAGATGCTCGTCGTTGAGCTGACCAGCCCGTTGTTCGACAGTTGCACTTGCACGGCTCCCTGGGTCGCGTCCACAGGGCTCAGCACGTTGATCTGACCGGCGCTGATGAAATACACATAAGCAGGCTTGCCGTTGATGGTGACGCTGACGCCATCGAGCGAGGTTGGAAGCGCGCCGTTCACGAAATCAGCGTCTTGCCAGGTGCGGGTGGTGGCCGCGAGATTGTTTCCAGTGATCGTGATCCAAGTGTTCGGAGCGGCGTTCTGTTGGAAGCTGGCGCCGTTAACGACCGCGCTGGCCGCAAAGGTTGGTCCGGCTTGAATACTTCCGAATAATCCGTGATCTTCCCGCGCGCCCGTGGGGCCCGCAATACCAGCGGTGAAGTAGATGGCACTCGTATCACCGCCGTTCCCGCCATTACCAACTTGCAGTGCCCAGAGGCCGGTTATAGAAATCGGAGCTCCCTTGGTATCCTGAAGCGCCGCGTTGAATTTCCCGGTGGTGGCATCGAAAGCATTGACCCGGCCATCGCCGAAATTCCCGACCAACAGATTGCCGGCGAAATCGCCGAAAGCCGCGGGAGCAATCGCGAGACCCCAAGGCGAATTGAGCTGCCCTTGCGAGATCAGGTGCTGCAACAAATTGCCCCCCGTGTCGAACACCGCGACATAACCGTTGCCGGGACCAGCCACGTCGTCTGTTTTCGCGTTGTCCTGCTTGGCGTAAGAGACGTACAGTTTGCCGCCGAGATTCTGGATGTTGAACGGCGCAAAGCCGGCCGGGACCGTAGGATCTTTGAAAGGCAGAGAAACCGCCGCGTAGGTTGAGTCGAAGACATCGATTGTCCCGGCGCCGAAATTGGCTGCATAGAGATAGGGGGTGGTCCCAACCAAGCCCATCGCCAGACCTTTGTATACGGCGTTGGAGCCCGACTTGTCCACCTTTATGATGGCTGCGGTTCCGGTGTTCCACGCCGAGATGGTGCCATCTTCCGAATCGAAAATGAAGGATGCGTTGGCACCAGCCGCTGCCTGAAAGCCCGTGATACCGTAAAAAGATGGCGCCACGATGCCGGTGGGCGCGCCGGTCTTGCCCCCCTTCGCGGATAACGGAATGGTTACCTCAAGAGCCACCTTTGCGAGCGAGGCGGTTTTGCTCAGCGAGTACAAGGTCGAAAGGCCAGTCCGGTTGTCACTAAGCCAGAATGGGCTGGTCGGCGAGACCGCGATGCCCCACGGATTGACCAGAGCGGGATCGAGTTTGTCCGCTCCTGGCAAGTCGGATACGAGATTGTGTACTAAATAGGTGTTCGCCGCGTGCAACGAACACGGCGCGGCTGCCAGTAGCATGCCGGCCAGGGGAAGCAATAATCGTGAAGAACTTTTAGATCTCATGTGCTTGGTCCTCTTCCGAAGTTTACGCCATAGAGCGATTCGAAATGTTCTTGAGTTGTAAATAATTTGTAATTAGCAGACTGTGAGAGACTACAAGTCACGAGAAGTCTATGGCGAATAAAGATGATGTCGACAAGCCCGTGGTGGAAAGCGGACGCGCCGGATCACAGGACAAGGGTCTACTTACCAATGCTGCCCGAGCGATTGGAAGCGCGATCGGAAAGGTAAGCAGCACATTGCACATTGCCGAGGCGCAGCCCATCGCGCCGGCTGCACGGAAGAAAGCCGCAGCGAAGAAAGCGAGGAAGACACCCGCGCCCAAAAAAGCCACTAAGAAGGCCCTTGCTCCGGCAAAGAAAGCAGCTAAGCGAAGCAAGAGTTGACTAGCGGGCTAACCGGAACGCTGCTGATCCTGCTGGCTCTGACGCTGGCTGCTGCCTGGCTTGGAATTGCTTTAGGAGGCCGCGCCAGCTTCACGCGCGTGCTCCCATTCAGCGGCGGAGTTTTGATCGGCGTAGCAGCCTTCTGGGTCTTCCCGGAAATTGCGGCACAGTATGGCTGGGTTGGGGCGCTGTGCGGAATCGTGGTAGGCTTCTCACTGCTCTGGCTGGTCAATCAGTACTTGTATCCAGTTTGTCCGGCCTGCTCTGCGGATCACGATCACGCGAGCTGCTCGCAACCGCTGCATGGCTTCTCTGCGCCCTTGTTCGCGGCCGCGGGATTGCACAGTTTCTTCGATGGCTGGAGCCTAGGCGTAGCGCAGCAGTCTTCTCAGGAAGTCCGACTGGCTTTTCTGGCGGGCATCGCTATTCACAAAATTCCGGAAGGCCTCGCGCTCGGAGTGCTCTTTCTGGCGGCCACTGGTTCCGTCTGGAAGGCCTGGGTAAGTTGTGCGGCGGTGCAGAGCGTCATGGTGATCGGCGGATTGCTGGCTGTTTTCGCATCGCCGCATTTCGGCCCGAACTGGATCAGCGGGCTGCTGTCGATAGCGGCTGGAGTTTTCTTCTATCTGGGCTACCACGCTATTGAAAGCGAGTGCCAGGCGCGAGGAGTGCGGACTGCGTTCTGGCCGGCTCTGACGGGGGTAGCTGGTGCGGCGGCGCTGCGGTTAGTGCCCGGCTTCTGAGCCTACATGGGCGGCCTGCGGCGGTGCCAGTCGGTCGATTTCTGAAACTCGCGGCCTAAGGTCAGCAAGGTGTTCTCCGAGAATGGCCGTCCGACGAGCGAGATTGCAATCGGCATGCCGTCCGCAAAACCGCATGGCAGCGACAGAGCCGGCAGGCCGGCCAGGTTGCCCGCAGAGGTCAGTTCCGTCAGCCCGCGATCTTTGGGCTGCGGACGGTCATCGAGTGGACGGTCGAGAGGCTGGCTTATTTTCGGCGCCGGTCCTAAACGGGTGGGCGTGATCAACACATCCACCAACGCGAAGATCTCGTGGAAGGCCTGCTGCACCAGACTGCGAATGCGCATGGCTCGCAGATAATCCTTGGCTGGGATTTCCAGGCCGGCCCGCAATCCGGCAGCCTGCTTGGGATCGATTAACTGGTCCACCTTTCCGCTCTGGACGAGCGGCTCGAAAATCGACGAACCTTCCGCTCTGATGATGGTGGTGGTCAAAGCGCGAAAAGGAAGATCGGGCAACTTAGCTGGCGTTAGCTGAACCCCCATCGCTCTGACTACCGCAAGAGCTTTTGCGAAATCGGGCCGCGCGGACGGGTCGGCCCACTCCTCGAAGTCGATTGCGGCGAAGCCAATTTTCAGTTCCTTCAAATCCCGGGTGTATTGCGGCGCAAAGTAGAAGCTCTTGCCGGCCGAGGCCGGGTCGGCGTGATCGGTTCCCGCGATGGTCTGGAGAACCAAGCCGCAGTCTTCGGCGGAACGGCACATGGGGCCGACCTTGTCCAGAGTCCAAGACAGAGCCATGGCACCGTGACGGCTGACCAGCCCGTAGGTGGGCCGCAGCCCGGTAACTCCGCAGAAGGCGCTGGGAGTCAAGATAGAACCGTTGGTTTCCGAGCCCAGAGCGAAAGGCACCAGACCGGCTGCAACCGAGATGCCTGATCCGCTGGAAGAGCCCCCGGACCACCGGGTGCGATCCCAGGGATTGAGGCCGGGTCCCGTCAGCGAAGCCCCGGCCATGCGGTAGCCTCCGCCACCGGCCAGTTCCACCATGGCCAGTTTGCCTATGAGGATGGCTCCGGGTTTGATTAACTTCTCGAGCACCGTGGCGCTGTAATCGAAGACCTGACCCGCATACGGCGGAGCGCCCCAGGTGGTGGGTTCACCAGCAAAACTCAGCAGATCTTTCGCGCCGAAGGGAATGCCTTGCAGCGGTCCGCGGAAGCGTTCGCGCTTGATGTCGTCATCTACATCCTTGGATTGGCGGATCGCCGACGGCCGAAGCGATAACGCTAATGCGTTGTAGCGCGGCCCCAATCGCTCCAGGCGTTCGGAGAAGGCGCGCGTCAGCTCGACCGCGGAGATCTCCCGGCTCTTCAGCTTGCCGTTGAGCTCGGTGAGGCCCGCGAAGAAAGTGTCATCCGTTATGGGTGCGCTTTTTTTCATCTACGCTTTGAAGTGGAAGGCGGGTTCCGTTGTCATAGCTAGTTCCACTTTGGCCAGTTGCTCGGCATTCGAGCGGCAATCTTCCCGAGCTGCCTGCAATTCCTCGTCAGGATTTTTCGGCAAGGGTGGAGTGGCGGTTTGGGCGTGGGCCGCGGCGTGGGCCCCTGCGGCGCCCGCCAGCGTTGCCGCCAATTGGCGGCGGGTCACTTTGGTTTGCATGCTCACAGGATACTCTTTGCGCGCCAGTAGTAATAAAACGGAAGGCCCAACGCAATCAGGCCCAGGCCCATCAGCGATTCGCGTGGAGATTTCACCAGCGTAGACAGAACCAGGCACGCGATTGCGATGACAAAGGCAATCGGAACGAAAGGGTAGCCCAGCGTGCGGTAAGGCCGGGGCATGTCGGGCCGCTTGTACCGAAGGACGATGACGGATGCGGTGGCCATGGCGTACAGGATCGAGCTCGCGAAAATGACGTAGGTATAGAGCTGATCGTAGCGGCCGCTTAAGACCAGTACGCAGGCCCAGGCGCTGAGCGCCAGGATAGAGACGCTGGGCGTCCGATAGACCGGATTCACGTACGCGACGCTGCGGAAAAAACGGCCGTCGCGAGCCATCGCGTAAGGGACGCGCGACCCGGAAAGGATGGAACCGTTCAGAGCCGCGAAGATGGAGATCATGGCAGCAATGCTGACCGCGTTGGCTCCCCACCCGCCCAAAATACGCCGCATCATCTCGCTGGCCACGCGCGGACTGGAAGCCACTTCGGCCGGCGAAAGAATATAAAAATAGGCCACGTTGGCGAGCAGATAAATGATCATCACGAGCAGCGTTCCATAAATCAAAGCGAGCGGCAGATT
>JBBSHP010000165.1:0-8111 GCA_038232555.1 Bryobacterales bacterium | reverse complement strand
CCTGCAGTTTTCTTCCGTAGAAAAGTTGGCCTCCAACTCCGTAAGGTTCCGCGGGTACTCTTCCATCTCGCCGCATTTTATCTACTGCGCCTACCTGAGTCAAGCGGATATCCAGCTTGTCGAATATCTAAAGCTCGCTGGACGCTTTCGCCGGCTCGGCCTCAAAGAGATGAGTGGGTTGATGAAAATCTTCACCGAGAGCGCCTCCGATTTTCTGGATGAATGGTTTGAATCGGAGGAAGTGAAAGTCACTCTCGCCACCGACGGAGTGATCGGCGCCAATGGAGGGCCGCGCTCTCCAGGGACGGCTTACATTTTGTTGCACCACGTGATGGGCAGTGTGGGAGGTAAACGCGGCCTGTGGGGGTTTGTGCGCGGGGGCATGGGCGCTGTTTCAGAAGCGATTGCCGCCTCGGCTCGGAATCGCGGCGTCGAGATTCGAACCGGCGCGGGAGTAGCTCAAATTCGCGTGGAGAATGGGCGCGTGCGCGGCGTAGTGCTGGACAGCGGTGAAGAGATTGAGGCCGCCATGGTCGCGAGCAACCTCACGCCTCAGCAAACATTTCTGCACCTGGTTGAAGAACGGTCGCTGCCGTCCGAGTTTCTCCAGCAGATCCGTTCTTATCGCAGCGAGGGCACCTCCTGCAAAATCAACCTGGCCTTGAACGGTCTTCCGAATTTCCGTGCTTTCCCTGGATCGAATGGCCCGCAGCACCGTGCCACCATGCACATTTGCCCCTCCATGGAATACATCGAGCGCGCCTGGGACGATGCCAAGTACGGCCAACCTTCGCAATCACCGCTGCTGGAATTGACTGTGCCGACCCTGTACGATTCATCGCTAGCGCCCCCCGGGAAGCACATCATGGGGATCTTTCTGCAGTACGCACCCTACACCTTGCGGGATGCTACCTGGGACCAGCTTCGGGAGCCTTTTGCCGACCGGGTAATGGACCTCATCGACGAGTACGCGCCGGGGTTCCGTGCACGGATCGACCACCGCCAGGTGTTGACCCCGCTAGATCTGGAGCGCCGGTTTGGGTTAACGGGCGGCAACATCTTTCACGGGGAGATGAGTCTGGATCAGATGTTCGTGATGCGACCGGTACCCGCGTGCTCGCGTTATCGAACTCCGATCCAAGGACTGTATTTATGCGGATCCGGAACGCACCCTGGCGGAGGCGTCATGGGCGCCCCCGGCTATAACGCCGCGCGCGAAATGCTGAAGGCACGCTGATCAGTTAGCGTGGTGCTCGTTCCAGGCTTTCAAATAACCCTGCGCCTTCGGATTACTGGCGTCCCAATGTGGGGGCACGGCGCTGTCGGCCAGCATGACCAAAGCCAGCGCGATCATCCGGTCCACTTTGGCCATGTTCGTGTAATCGATCTTCTGCCACTCATCGCCCAGCCCGTGGTAATCCGGATAGACAAAGGCAACGCTCAAAGTATGAGCCGGTACGCCTTTGTCCGCTAGCGATTGGTTATCGCTTCTTGCGAAATAAGAGTCGCTGTTGCGGTCGTCTTTGTAAACCTGAACGCCTGTCATCTCGCCTGCCGCTTTAAGAAAGTCGGCTACATTGGAGTAATCAAATCCCGTCAAAGAGGCGTTCGCAATCTTCGGACCCTGCGACGAATCCGTGCGGCCGATCTGTTCGAGATTGAGGTCTGCCACGGTCTTCTCCATCGGGAACGCAGGATGATTGGCGTAGTAGCGCGAGCCGAAGCCGCCCTTTTCTTCACCGAAGAAGGTAACAAACACAATACTCCGCTTGGGATGCTGCTTCAACTGTGACAATGCGCTGGCCAGCTCGAGTACCGATACGGTTCCGCTCCCATCGTCGTTCGCGCCGTTGTAGATGCGGTCGCCTTCGCCGGAAGGCTTGATCCCAATGTGATCGTAATGCGCGCTGACCAGCACACATGTATCTTTAAGCACCGGGTCCGAGCCTCGCAGGATGGCAACGACGTTCCGCAGCCGCACGGGTTTTTGCCTGGGAGCCGCAACATGCACGGTGAGAGTTGCGCCGGTGATGCCAACTTTCAAGCTGTCGTAGAAGTTAGCGGCGTCCTCTCCAGACACAACGATGCGCGGCGTCTGCGACGTCTGAGTTTCGGGGTCAAAGAGTTGTTGCACTGGGTCCGGCGCGCGGCTCGAATCTCTGCGGTCCAGCGTTAAGGTCAGGGCTGGTTTAGCCGACCGCAGCTTGCGCATGGCACTGGCGCCGCTCTGTGCTCGGCCCCGAATCAATTCCATGAAAATCACTTTCCCATCGATCTGATCGGGAGTGAGTGCGTCGATGCTGGCGGAATCGGAAAGGTCCAGTTTGAAAACGGGAACGGCGGTCAGATCCCGAGCGGCGTTGATTTGCAGCAAGGCTTTCTCGAACGGCACGGTGACGGACTTGTCCCCCTGTGTCAATA
The DNA here is from genome assembly GCA_038232555.1 of Bryobacterales bacterium. Classification (GTDB taxonomy): domain Bacteria; phylum Acidobacteriota; class Terriglobia; order Bryobacterales; family Bryobacteraceae; genus JBBSHP01. The sequence goes on along the minus strand of JBBSHP010000165.1, from coordinate 5,690 downwards.
ACAAGTGGAAGCCTTCAGGATTAGGCTCCTGCAGCAACAGCTTTGCATTTTGAAAGTAACCGCCTTCGTCGCCACCCGGTTCGAGACCGGCGCGGCGGAACTGCGCGGCGATATACTCAGCCGCAATCTCTAATCCTGGCGACGGCGTATTCCGGCCTTCCAGCAGATCGGATGCAATGAACGAGAGATGACCTTTCAGCGATTCGGCGGAAATTCGTTCCATGGCGGTCTGCATATCGGGCGTGACAGAGAACTTGGGGGGATCCGAAGAATACAGCAGAGAAACAGATAGAAGAACAGCTGCGCAGGAACGCATTCAGTTTTACGATAACAGTGCAAGCACGCTCTGAAGCTAGGCTGCGAGCCCGTGCCAAATGAAGTCGAGAACGAACTCCAACTCCTGGCGGGGACTGACGCCGGATTCGCCCAGCAACTGTCTATGCCACATGCCGCGCAGTACGTCGAACACGGTTGCCGCGGCTGCGGCCGGGCGTACTCGTTTGATATCGCCGGCCTTGATGCCCGCTTCAATAATCGCCGTGAGAAGACTCACGCGTTTTTTGTAGATACCATCCAGCTCCTTGGGTTTCCGCGACGGATTTTCTATCAAATTGCTGAACTCGGATACAAAGATTCGAAGAAAATCGCCATGGTTGCGGCAGTTTTCGAGGCCGACCTGACCGAAGGCTCGAATCTTTTCCCGCGCTCCTTCGGCAGCGTTGACGGCCTGAAGGCTCTGCTCGTGAAAGCGCTGGAGGTCCTGGACCAGTGCGGCGAGGAAAATGTCCCTCTTGGACGGGAAATACAGATACACCGTACCTTTTGCAATGCCCGCTTCATCGGCTATATCGTCCACCAGCGCTGCCGCGAAACCCTTGCGGGCAAAGACCGCGCGCGCAGCTTCGAGAATGGTCTTAGTCCGAAACTCCGCGACTGCCTCTTTCTTGGTACGCGGCCCTTTCTGGCCTATTGGAGCCATATTTTTGGTTCTACGGACATTCCGGGGCGCAGAAGATGATCGGAGTCCTGCCCGGGCTTGAACCGCAGCCGAACGGGCAGCCGCTGTACCACTTTGACGTAATTACCAGTCGCATTTTCAGCCGGCAGCAGGCTGAACCTTGAACCAGTTGCTGCCGGTAGACTCTCGACAGAGCCTTCAAAATCACGGCCCAGTGCGTCCACGTGAAGGGTGGCTCGCAGGCCCGCACGAATGCGCTTCAATTGAGTCTCCTTGAAGTTGGCCGTGACCCAGATGTCGTTCAACGGAACGATAGCCAGCAACTGCTGTCCTGGTTGGACGCGCATCCCAACTTCAACCGCCTTGCGGCCGATTAATCCGCTCACGGGAGCAATTAACTTCGTGTATTGCAGATTCAGGCGGGCTTCGTTGACTGCTGCTCTACTGGCCTGCTCGCCCGCCCTCTGCGACTGCACGGTGGCTTGTTGGATCGCTACCTGGCGCGGAGCGTTCTGTCTTGCTTGCTGGAGCCGGCTCTGGGCCTGAAGCAGGATTGCTTTGCGCTGATTGATCACCTGTTGAGACGCACCTCCGGCTTCTCGAGCACTTTCTACCTGCGCGGCGGCAGACTGCGCGGCAGCTACTTTCTGGTCGAACTCCTCCCGCGATACCTCCTCCTTGGCAACCAGCAGCTTATAGCGCGCGAGGTCGGCCTGGGCTTTGGCGTAGTTGGCCTCGGCATCGCGCAGCTTGGCCAGATCCCCCTGATAATCGCGCTCAGCTCCAGCAATGCCCGCTTGCGCCTCGAGGATCTCCGCCTGCGAATTGGAAACCGTTGTTTCGGAAGTGGTCTGGGTGATCCCGATGCTGGGATTGGCTGCGCGTAGCTGCGCTTGGGACTGGGCCAAGTTGGCTTCCACGCGCTGCAATGCGACCTGATAATCGCTCGGATCGATTTCAGCCAGCACCTGCCCTGCTTCGACCGCCTGATTCTCCTGGACTCTGACAGACGTAACGGTGCCTGCTACACGACTTCCGATCATGTTCATATGACCATCGATCTGTGCGTCATCGGTGGATTCATACGAATTCAAGTAGCGGAGAAGAAAATAACCACCAATGGCCAGCCCGGTGAGGAGCATGAGCCCAATCACTACTCCGACCGGATGCGAGCGCAGGAACCCGGGCTGATCCGGGTCAGCGTCAGGCTCGCGTGCGCCGCGATCTTCGCCCCGATCTAGCGGTTTACCGGGGGGCAGCTCCGCCGTTCCGTGGACATCGCCATTGCTTGGATGCACCTGCTTGCGCAGCTCTTCCTGATCTTCACGAAGCCTTCGTATTTCTTCCCGCAGCTCTTGCTCGACGTTTGCCATCTATTTGTTCCTCTTGAGGTATTGGGTAATTGCACCTTCCGCCCCGCCCTGCGCGCGGGCAATTTCGGCTTTCGCTACATTGAACGCATACAGACTGGAGATAAAGCTTTCGTTCGCAGCCGCTACGGCCTCCTGGGCCTGCACTACTTCAAGGTTGTTCGTTACACCAGCGGCGAACCGGTCGTGGGACTGCTCCATTTGCTGCCGTGCCAAATCCACGTTGCTTCTTGCGACCTCCACCTGGCGGGCCGACGTGCGCAGGTCTAAGAAGGCCAGCCGGACCTCACTATCAATGCGGCCCCGCATGTTCTCAAGCTGAGCGCGCTCCCGCTGTAGTTCGGTATCGGTTTCGAGAACCTGCGCTTCCACCCGCCGGCCCTGGAACACCGGAATATTCACAAAGCCTTGCACCGTGAAGGTTCCATGAGTCTGGTTGATTTGTGGACCGTTCACGCCGTAGTTCGCATCCACTCCGGCCGTCGGAAGCCTTTCGGCAAGAGCGGCCTGTTTGCGGAGCTCAGCAGCTTTAACCCGCGCTTCGGCCGCCTGGTAATCTCTGCGCCCGCGGTAAGCCTGGGCCAGTGCTTGCGCCATATCGATGCCCGGCGGCAGGGGCGCATAGGGAATCGCATCCACCAGGCGGAATTGCTGGCCCAACGGGAGTCCAATCGCGCGTGCGAGACTCACTTTCTGCTTTTCAAAATCGCCTTCAGCGGCGATAAGGCGTTGCTGCTGCGCCTGCAATTCAACCTGGGAGCGCAGGACGTCAATGGCCGGCGCCGTACCGGCAGTCTTGCGATCCGTGGCTCTCTGAAATAGAGTCTGGGATGTTTCCACCTGCGCCCGCGCTGTTTCCACGCGCGCCGCCCCAGCGATGGCCTGCAGATACAGACCCGTCACGATTAAGGTGACTTGATCGCGAACGTCCTGATAACTGTGCTGGGCGGCGTTGATACTTTCCGCCGAAGCGCGATAGTTTTTGAGTGCGCCGAAATTGAGCAAAGGCGCGCTGAGATAGGCGCGGGCATCATAAACCGAGAATGGCCCAACCACGGCCGGAATGCCTGGAAAACCCGAGAACCCGAAAGATGCCAGATTCACCTGCTGCTCGGTTACAGAAGGCCGGATATTCAGGGTCGGCAATAGCTCGCTGAGCGTACGAAGCCGGCCGGCCCGTTCGAAGCGCGTCTCCAGGTCCCCCTGAGTGACGCCGAAATTATATTTGAGGCCGCGCGCGAGGGTGTCTTCCAAGGTGAGATCGATTTCACCGGAAGTTGCCTGGCCAGTTGGGATGCTGCCGATCAGCGGATTTTCCGTTCCGAGCATGCTCGCAGCGGAACCAGGGCCCCGCGAGGATTGCTGTTGCTGGCTGGAGCGGGACGGCGTCGATTGCGCTTGGGCCGGTCGATCCGGCGAAACCTGCGCCCGCAGTACGTGCGTGCAAAACAGCGCCACCGCGCTATAAATCCAGATCGAGTTTCTCAAAATGTTTGTCCTTGGCTGCATATCGGTGTCAATGAACGGCCACTTCGCCCGAAACAGGCCCGCGCGGTTTTTTCATAATGAAGACCAGGGGAATCATCAACAGAAACACGATGGCGATCAGCCAGAAAATATCGAGAAACGACAGCATCGCGGCCTGCTGGCGGACCAGGCCGAACATCGCGATGTAGGCCTGCTTCTGGGCGGTCACGGCATCTGAACCAGAGGCCATGAAGCGGGCCTGCAAACCCTGCATCATCTCCGTAGCCTGTGGGTTCAGAGCCGTGACATGGGACGCCAGAACGTTGATGTGTCTCTGCTGATAACGGCTGTGTAGGGTGGTGACCATAGCGATCCCGATGCTGCCGCCCAGGTTGCGCATCAGATTGAAGAGGCTGGTCGCATTCCCCATCACTTCTTTGGGAATCGGAAACATGGAGATCGTCGTCAGCGGGACAAAGATCAACCCCAGCGCAAAACCCTGAATGACCTGTGGCCAGCACAAATCCCAAAAACCCGCGTTCATATTGAGCTGCGCCAATTGATACGTGGAAAAACCGCCTAACAGCAGCCCGGTTGCCAGCAACTTGCGGGGATCGAATCTGGGAAGAAGCACGATTCCCACTAGTGGCATCCCGATCATCGACCCAATCCCGCGCGGCGCCATGGTAATGCCGGACATACCCGATGAGTAACCCAATAGAGTCTGCAGCCAGATCGGCACGATGACCGTGCTGCCGTACAAAACGAACCCCAGTACAGTCATCAGGAACACACCTGCGGCGTAGCTCCTGTATTTGAAGACGTGCAGGTCCACCACCGGGCTCTTCGCCACCAGTTGCCGGATCACAAAGGCAACCAGGAAAACAGCCGTAATCCCCGTGAGGATGACAATCATCGGGGAGCTAAACCAGTCGTCTTCCTGTCCTTTATCGAAGACGATTTGAAGTGCGCCGATCCATACCGCCAGCATACCGATGCCCCAGTAATCGATACGTGCGGTGCCGCGCTTGATATACGGTGGATCGAAGATGAACAGATACGTCATGATGATCGACGCGATGCCCACTGGCAGATTGATGTAGAAAACCCAGCGCCAGCTATAGCTATCGGTCAGCCATCCGCCCAACACGGGGCCAAGCACTGGCGCAACCACGATTCCTAGTCCCCAGAACCCCATTGCCTTGCCGCGCTCCTGCGGAGGAAACGCCTCCAGCAGAACGGCTTGCGATAACGGCTGGAGCGACCCTCCGCATGCTCCCTGAATGAGCCGGAAGAGTATGAGCATGGGAAGCGTGGGAGCAATGCCGCACAAGAAGGACGAGACTGTGAAACCGATCACCGACCCCATCAGCAGTCGTTTGCGCCCGAAGAAATTGGAAAGCCAGCCGGTGATGGGGAGAATGATCGCGTTGGCGACCAGATAAGACGTCAAAACCCAGGTGGCTTCATCGATCGAGGCGGAGAGGCTTCCAGCGATGTGGGGTAACGATACATTGACCACCGTGGTGTCCAGCACTTCCATAAAAGTGCTGAGCATCACCGCAGTGGCGATGATCCATGGATTGATGTGCCGGTGGGGCTCAGAAGCGCGGGGCATAAACTGACTACGTAGTCAGTATACCGTACTTTCCGGTCATTCGACGTCAGGGCAGCACAGGAAGCGGTGTCGCAGGCCGGTTGACACGACCGTGATAGGCGTCCTCTACTTCCACATTGTTTTCAGCTAAGGTGGCCCCGATGGCGCGGTTCAGTGCCGCCCGCGCCTTGGCATAGTTGCCCTGTGTTGCAACTTCGGTGGACCGCGCCTGCGCCAGGTCCCGCTGATATTGAATGACAAAAAAGCTGGTCGACGCACCCACCGAGTAGCGTTCCTG
>JBBSHP010000164.1:0-8126 GCA_038232555.1 Bryobacterales bacterium | reverse complement strand
GGAGGTGAAACCTATCGCTTTTTCGAGGTTCCTCCCGCTATCAGGAACTTCTCGCGGCTCCGTCCAAAGGTGGCTATTTTAACCGAAACATCCGCAACCGCTTCCGTCATAAGCGCTTACCGGAACTGGGCGCAATAAAGTAAGTGGCATTGGGCAAGAATGCCTGCCCCACACAGATGCAGCTTGTTCTACTTTGTGATTTGACGGAAGGCGCGGAGTAGGTTCTCGCCCAGGAACTTTTTTATGCGCGCTTCCGAATAGCCCCGCCGGAGCATCGCGTCGGTGATCAACGGGAGATCGCGGACATCGCGCAATGCTCGCGGGGGCGGCGGACCCCCATCGAAATCGGTGCCTAGCGCAACGTGATCTTCGCCGACGAGTTGAATAGCGTAGTCCACTACACTTACCCAATCGTCCACCGTCATCCTCACATCGTCCGGTAACGCGAACGGCAGCATCGGGAACTGCGGGGCCACCAGTTTGTCGATCTCATAGATACCGAGCCTGGCGCCACGCTCTGTGATCGCGCTGGTGTCCCAGAACGCTTTCCCTCCCGTGTGTTGGGTCCGGTAATCGAACGCTTTCCTGTTGTGAAAATCGTTGCCGATCTGAAATCCAATGACGCCGCCTTTGGCCGCGAGTTTCCTGGCAAGCCAGTCTGGCATATTGCGGGGAATGGCGTTGAAGTGCCGCAGGCCCTGGTGTGTTGCTATGACCGGATCCGTGCTTGCGTCGATAGCTTGCGAGATCGCATCGTCGGAGGCGTGCGATACGTTGATCACCATACCGAGCCTGTTCAGTTCGTGAATCACCGCGCGCCCGTGTTCGTTTAGGCCATGCCACTTGGGGGGAGAGCAGCATGAATCGGCGTAGTTGTTCGCCCAGTTGTGTGCGGATAGCTGCATGGAACGAACGCCCAAGCGGTACATCTGGCGGATCACGTTGAGGTCGCCGTCGAGATCGAAGCTGCCCTCGACATCCAGGACCGCCGCCAGCTTGCCAGCTTTTGTTATACGCTCGATGTCCGCGGCATTGCGGGCGAGTTCGATGGTCGCGCTGTTCCTGGCAATCTGGTTGACTGCCGTATCGAGCATTCGCAGCGCTTGTTTCGTTTCGAATCGCGCGGGGTAATAGTCTTCTGTTACAAAAATCGAAAAGAAGAGAGCTTTTAGACCGCCCTCTTTGGCGCGAGGGAGGTCGAACTGGCCGTCGCTCCGGCGTGTCCCGATGTCACCGCCGTTGTAGAAGACACGATCGACTGCGTGGATGTGCCCGTCGAACACGAGACTCTTCTGGTGCAGCGAAGCGGCCCGTTCGGAAACAGCGGCGGCGCTGCCGAATACTATGGTCAACCCCAGCGTTACAGCGGCGATGACAGCGGATCTATAATAAAGTGATTTTATGAGCAAGTCTCGTCCCCAGCTTGCGGCTATTGTAACTACTCACCGCAAGTATTCGCATGCGCAGCATATCATCGACCGATTCCTCTATGGGTACGGGTGGCACGGTACACACCATCGTCCGGCCATGGATCTAGTTTCGCTGTACGTCGATCAGGTTGGTCAAGGCGATCTGAGCCACAGCCGTGGCGAGCAGTTTTCATCCATGAAAATCTATCCCACTATCGCCGAAGCGCTGACGCTGGGAGGCAGCAAGCTGGCGGTGGATGGCGTGGTGGTGGTGGGTGAACACGGCGATTATCCGCGCAATGAAAAGGGTCAGACCAGATATCCGCGCTGGGAATTTTTTCAGCAAATCGTAAAGGTCTACAAGGATAGCGGCAGGTCTGTCCCCATGTTCAACGATAAACACCTCTCGTGGAATTGGGAGTGGGCCAAACAGATGTACGACACTTCGCGGGAGATGGGGTTCGCTTACATGGCCGGATCGAGCCTGCCGGTGACCTGGCGCATTCCCTCCGTCGAGATGCCTTTGGGGTCGCGCCTTCGCGAGGCGCTCTGTGTCTGTTACGGAGGCGTGGACAGCTACGATTTTCATGGGCTGGAGACGATTCAATGTATGGCAGAGAGGCGGCGCGGAGGTGAGGCAGGGGTGAAGTGGATCCAGGCGTATCGCGGGGATAAGTTTTGGGACGCCTTGGCGCAAGGAGTCTGGCCGCGCAGTCTGATGGACGCGGCGCTATGCCGCAGCCATACATTGACTCCGGCGCGTGCAGGTTTCAATGATGTGTTTCCTGCGGTGGACGACATCCGGCGGATGGTGAAGGATCCCGTCGCTTATCGGTACGAGCATACGGATGGACTGAAGTGCACGATGTTGCTGATGAGCGGCCTGGTGAAGGATTTCAACTTTGCGGCAGAGGTGCAAGGCGCACGGAAACCTTTCTCGACACAGATGTATCTGCCAATGCCCGATGGACGCACGACGCTCGCAAGCTTCTTCAGCCCGCTGAGTAACAACATGGAAAAAATGTTTCTTACAGGCCAACCGACCTATCCGATCGAGCGCACCCTGCTTACCACCGGGTTGACGGCGGCGGGCGTGGAGAGTCTGTATCGTAAACAGGCGCGCTATGAGACTCCGCATTTGGCGATCAAATACCAGGCCCCGAAGGACTCGACTTTTGAGAGGGCTTAAGCGATGCTGACGAACAGATTGACTAGACGGAAATTTCTTCAGAGCAGCGCCGCTGCATCGGCACTTCCGCTTAGTGCGGCCGGGGAGGCGCCCAAGCGGGTCGCGATCATTACGACGATCTATCGTTTGCTGTCGCATGGCCAGCATATCGGAGATCGATTCATCGTTGGATACCCATATGCCGGCGAATGGCACAAGCCAAACACGAAAGTGGTATCGCTCTATGTAGACCAGCGCCCCTCGGACGATTTGAGCGTCGAGCGCGCCCGTGAATTCGGCTTCCAGGTATATCCGACGATCGCGGAGACGCTGCGCTGCGGAGGGGAAAAACTCGCGGTTGACGCAGTGTTGATTATCGGTGAGCACGGCAAGTATCCACGTAACGACAAGGGTCAGATTCTGTATCCGCGTTACGAATTTTTCGAGCAATGCGCGAAGGTGTTTGAGCAGAGTGGCCGCTCCGTGCCGGTCTATAACGACAAGCACCTCTCGTACAGCTTCGAGAAAGCGAAGAGCATGGTGGACACGTCGCACCGGCTGCGTTTCCCGATGCTGGGGGGCTCATCGCTTCCAGTCACGTGGCGTCTTCCAGAGCTCGAACTGCCGCTGGGATGCACTATCGAAGACGCGTTGATGGTGGGAGAGGGCGGCTCCGATCCGATGGATTTCCATGCGCTTGAAGCTTTACAGTGCATGGTGGAAAGGCGGGGGCACGGTGAGACGGGCGTGAAAGCTGTGCAATTGATTGAAGGCGACGAGGTGTGGAAAGCGGGCGACCAGGGCCGGTGGTCGAAAGAGCTGTTGACCTCGGCACTGTCTCGGAGCGATACACCGCTTGGAGCTGGTGAGACGGAGAGCCGCCCGGAGGATCTGGTCTCATCGGGGCAGTTGCCGAAGCTGGTAAAGAACCCGGCAGCGTACTTTATCGAGTACCGCGATGGATTCAAAGCGACGCTGCTGATGCTGAACGGAGGTTTGAAAGATTTCAACTTTGCGGCGAAAGTGAAGGGAATGCCGAGCATTCAATCAACGCAATTCCTGCTCACGCCCGAGCCAAACGTGACTTACTCAGCCTGCCTGGCACACGGGATCGAGAAAATGTTTGAGACGGGCGTGGCGCCGTACCCGATTGAACGCACCTTGCTGGTCAGCGGGATTCTGGAGAGCTGCCTGACATCGAAAGCGCAGAATCATCAAAAGCTAGAGACACCGCATCTGAAGGTGGCGTACCGGGCGCCCAGCGAGTCGGTGTATTGTCGTATTTGACCGAGTAATCAGGCCGGGAGGGAATTTAACGTGGCATTCAGTCGAAGGAAGTTATTGCAAAGCGGCGGAGCGATGGCCGGGGCAGCGTTGTGGACGGGCCAGCGCAGTGTCACGGCGGCGCCTGCGTCCACTGGCCTGCAGTTCGGGCCGAACCTCTATGAATCGATCGGTGTTACACCTATCGTCAACTGCCGGGGAACTTTCACCATCATCACCGGATCGCAGTCGCTGCCTGAAGTGAAGAAGGCCATGGAGGAAGCTTCGCGGCACTACGTCAACATGGACGAGTTGATGAATGCGGTGGGGCAGCGTTTGGCGCAGCTGACCAAGGCGGAGTGGGGTATTGTGACCGACGGTTGTGCGGCGGCGCTAACGGGTGCCACTCTGGCCTGCATCGCGGGGACCAACCCGGAGCGCATGCAGCGCATCCCGAAACTGGAAGGACTAAAAAACGAAGTAATCATCCCGAAGCATTCGCGAAACGTGTACGACCACGCGGTTCGCATGCCCGGGGTCGACATCATCGAAGTAGATTCGCAAAAAGGGCTGGAATCGTCGATCAATCCGCGCACGGCCATGATCATGATCATGGCTTCGCCGCGCGCCGACAAAGGGCCGCTCAGCACGGAAAACGTGTGCAGAATCGCTAAAGGGCGGCAGGTTTCGGTGATCGTGGATGCGGCGGCGGAGTACCTGACGATTCCGAATAAACATCTGGGCCTGGGCGCAACGATGGTCGCGTACAGCGGCGGGAAATGTCTGCGAGGACCTCAGGCGGCTGGTTTACTTTTGGGGCGGAAAGATCTGTTGCAGGCAGCCTGGTTGAACTGCGCGCCGCATCATGCTTTTGGCCGTTCGCTGAAGGTGGGCAAAGAAGAAATTATGGGCATGCTCGCCGCGGTGGAGATGTGGACCAAACGCGACCACGACGCCGAATGGAAGCAGTGGGAATCGTGGCTCGACGCGATTCGGCAGCGTGCGACCTCAGTTCCGGGAGTGACCGCGGAGATCATTCAGCCGGTGGATCTATCGAATCATGCTCCGGAGCTGCGGATGCGGTGGGACGGCGCGGCGTTGGGCATTACGGGCAAAGAAGTAGAGGATATTCTGGCGAAAGGGCGTCCGCGCGTATTCGTGGCGGGTTCCACTGGCGTTCGTCCGGACAGCATGGACAGTTCAGTGACGATCATGCCCTACATGATGCAGCCGGACGACTACAAAATTGCCGCACAAGCTCTGTATGGGGTGCTTTCCAAACCGCCTAAGATCGATGCACCGCGGCGGCCGCAAGGCGAACCGTCATCTATCGCCGGCAACTGGGACTTGCAGGTGGATTATGCGCTGGGCAGCGCGGCCCACCGGTTGACGCTTGTGCAGGACGGCAAGTCAGTGGCGGGCGTCCATCAGGGCGAAACAATTAGCGGCGATGTTCGAGGGTCGGTATACGGCAATCAGGCGCATTTCCGAAGCCAGCAGCCGATTCAGGGGACCTCAATTGGTTACGACTTCACTGGGCTAGTGGAGGGGGACAAAATGGGCGGCGAGGTCAGCATGGGTGAGTATGGGCGGGGTCGCTGGACGGCGGTGCGGCGCGGATAAGGGCCTACGCAATTTCGGAGAACTAACTGGCACAGAGAACCGCCTTCGGGCCCGGTTCGCTGGTAGCATTGGAGTATGGAGTTACCTGAGCACATCGAGATCCGGCCGGATGTGATGTTCGGGAAACCTTGCCTAAAGGGTACGAGAATTCCTGTTTACCTCGTTCTCGAAAAGCTCGGCGTAGGTGAAACTTCTGAACAGATTCTTGCGGCGTATCCGCAACTCACAAGGGACCACATCACAGCAGCCTTGCTGTATGCGGCGGGTTTAGCGAACAATGAAATCGTCCTCGCCTCGTGAAGTTGCTTCTTGACGAGAATCTCTCCTCAAAACATGCAGCTATTCTTCGCGATCGGGGATACGATGCTGTCGCTGTTACCGAAGCGGGGCTTTCGGGAGAAGCGGATAGCACCGTCAGAGCTTTTGCGATTGAGAGCGGCAGAATCCTCATTACGCTAGATGCCGACTTTGCCAACATTCTCCGCTTTCCTCCAGCGGGTACGCCAGGTGTGATCCGGCTGAAAATCCATCCCCCAACTGAAGAAGCAATCGGAGAGCAGATTTATAAAACGCTACAAGTTCTCAGAGAGACTTCTCTCGCCGGTTGCCTTGCCGTTTCTCATGGGGCCATAATTCGCATTCGAAGCTGAGATTCTGAAGGAATGAAACGCCCCACCCGGTTGTGCCATACTAGTCCGCATAAAAGATTCACTCGCTCAGGAGGGGTAATAATGATCATGCGTTCCGTTATTGCAGGATGTTTTGCATTGCTCTGGATGGCAGGCGCCTACGCGCAGCTCGCCACCACGACTGCGTTGGTGGGAACAGTCACGGACACCAGTGGCCAGGCAGTTCCCGCCGTCAAGATCACCGCCGTGAACACCGGAAGTGGTGAGAGCTACACGACTACCAGCAACGATCAGGGCTATTACAATATTCAATTCGTTCGTGCCGGGACTTACAACCTCACGCTCGAGAAAACCGGGTTCGAGAGATTTCAAAAGACCGGGATCATCGTCGAAGAGAATCAGATTGTCCGCAACGACGGGAGCCTGAGGGTCGGTTCCGTTTCTGAATCGATCACAATTCAGGCAGAGGCTTCCGTCATCAAGACGGACGACGCTTCCGTTTCAGAGAACATCACCACGCGGCAAGTGAGCGATCTGCCGTTGAACGGGCGTGATGTCATGTCCCTGGCGATCACTACGCCAGGCGTTATCCCGGGCCTGAAGAACAACGTGGTGCCGCCAGGCGAGGGCTTCATCGGGGCCGGCACCCGTGAGATCCAGAACGAGATGTCGCTCGACGGGATCAGCATCATGAATAACCTGATCACTATTTCACCTACGCGGCCCATGGTGGAGTCTATTCAGGAGGTTCAGGTACAAACCGGCACGTACTCGGCGCAGTATGGGGCATACATGGGCGTACACATCAATATGATCACCAAGAGCGGAACTAACGCCTTCCACGGTGCCTTGGTCGAGTTCGTCCGCAACGATAAGTTCGACGCCCGGCCGTTCTTCCTGCCTGCTACCTCGCGCAAACCTCCATTGCGCCAAAACCAGTTCGGGTTTGAAGTTGATGGACCTGTCATCATCCCGAAGCTTTACAACGGCAGGAACAGGACCTTTTTCATGGGATCGTACGAGGGTTTGCGGCAGATCCGGTCAACGGCGCAATTCGCAACCATCCTGACACCTCAAATGTTTAAAGGGGATTTTTCGCAATTCACTGGCAAACAGATTATCAATCCGTCGAACGGCCAGCCATTCGCCAACAATATGATTTCGCCGGCGTTGGTGTCCCCACTTACGGCTCAATTGCAAAAGTATTATCCGACTCCGAACCTTCCGGGCATCACGAATAACTATTCCGCCGTTTTGGCGAATAACAACACTTCGAATCAGACGGTAGATCGGCTCGATCAGAACCTGGGAGATAGAACCCGTGTCTTTTTCAGGTATCAGCGGCAGGAGGGAAAAATCGTGAATGGGTCCGCCAATCCCACCAGCGCCACCAACGGGCCACTCTACATCAGTAATTACGAAATTGGTTACACGCAAACATTCTCGCCGAGGATCGTTAACGATATGCGTTTTGGGCGCAACTATTTCGAAACAGCCACCTTGAACTATTTCGCCACAAACGGACTCACTAATGCCGGAGCCTCGCTGGGAATTCCCGGATTCAACGGCGATGTCGTAGGAAACAATCCGGGTATCCCGGAATTTAACATAACGGGCTTCACAGGATTCGGCGTGTCGGGTACGAACTGGTATCAGGATGATTCCACCTGGCAGGGAACCGAGCAAGTCAGCTGGAACAAGGGGAATCACAACCTGATGTTCGGGTTTGAATTGAGGAAGCTCGAGACAGGGCGCGCGGCTACTAACAGCTCTCGCGGTAACTTCAACTTCACAGGCCAGTACTCGGGCTACGCGCCGGCCGATTTTATTCTTGGTTCGCCTGCCAACCTTGCGACCTACGCAACGCAGGTCCGCGGCCTGGTCGCGCAGTGGCGGGACGGATTCTTCGCTTTAGACAACTGGCAAGTCCATCGAAAGCTGACCATCAATTACGGACTGCGTTACGAACTTCCCACTGTGCCTTATACCGTCAACGGGAATGCCAGGGAACTGAACCCGCAGCAGACTGCGTTT
>JBBSHP010000163.1:0-8170 GCA_038232555.1 Bryobacterales bacterium | reverse complement strand
GATATGCCCACCTTTGCCGTAAAGATCGAGAATGACCCATCGCTCATCACGTTGCTGGATGTCTGCTACCTTCATTTCGGCAACTTCAGACCGGCGGAGTCCGCAACCCACCAGAATGGCAAGGATGGCACGATCTCGTTTGCCACGCAGCGTCTCAACGTTGGGCGCCCGGACGAGAGATTTCGTCTGTTCGGCACTGAGCGAGCCGCAGGTTGATGGTCGACCAAGACAAGCGTCGGGATTCCAGTTCAAGGCGGTACCGAAGAACGACGGTCTTGTTGAATGCGAGTTGAATGCGAGGCGGGGTTCGGAGCAATACCAGGCAACGAAGTCGTCGATCGCGAACCCAGTACGAACGCTTTGACTCTGAGGATCGAAGGGTATTCAAGACCGCGCTCTTGGCGAAATCGAGGTCGGGCAGACGCAGTACGCGCTTTGGCGTCTGCTTCTGCTTTTTGCGACTCATGCACGAGCGGTCTCCTCGTCCGCTGTCAGAGTCTATGCAAAGGGACGCCAGCAGACGGGAACGCGTTTCCCAAGCGCGAAGGTAAACGCCGCGCTACACATCGCGGATATGACCGAAGCGGCCTCAGCGGCACTATTTGATGAACGGCCACTCTGTCGCACTAATGTGAGGATCGCTGGGAAGGACTTTTCAGCTACCGAGATTTCGGCTATAGCTCATGGAACAAGCTGCCGAACCAAATTGCACTTCGGCCAAGTGACAAGGCTACGGAAACTACTTCAAAGTGCCTGCCACGAATTGAATATCCGCAACAGCCAGCTGGATATCCATCTCAGCAGTCCGAACTTTTATCGTTGCCTCACTTGAAAGTGCTTGTACACCCTTGAAGTCAACCCCGGAACTTAGTCCCTCCACGTACTGTTCCCTAGCCAGTCCCAGTCGAGATCTCTCCAAAGCGTCACGAGCTTGTAGGTCCATAAGCACGTCCATTCGACTGTTGTGCTCAAGATACGCCTGGCTCACTTCAACGGTAATCTTTTGACGAGTTGCCTCTTCTTGACCGGCAAGCGCTTCCGCAAGCGCTTCCGCCAAAGCAATCTGCCCGTCTATGCTCCCGCCCGTATAAAGTGGAGCGGTTACACCTGCTCCCGCAGCCGTGAGTTCCCGAAGCAAAAGCGAGGAGAATCTGGCATAACCGCCAGCCAGAGCCAGACTCAGCGATGGCATCCGCAAACTGCGAGCCAGCCGAATATTGGCCTCCGCGCCCCGGCGTCGGGCATGAAGAGCTTGCAGGTCCGGCCGATTTGCGAGAGCAGCTTCGATCGATTCCTGCACCGTACCCGATGGCTGTTTATCGACGGCTGGCTGCGCCAGATTGTACTGAGCAAAATTCAACGTGCCAATGGCAGCTCCCAATTCAACCGAATAGCGCTGCACCTCAAGTTCCTGCTCGCGCACCGCTCTTCTGGTAGAAGCAAGCTGCAGTTGCGCTTCATCGACCGGGATACGCGAACTGTACTGCGCTTCATAGAAGATTTGTGCCTTCCGAAAAGCACCCTCCCGCGCATTCAACAACTCCGCGCCTACCGTACTGAGAGTTTGCGCCCGCAGCAATCGCAAGTAACTACGTTCCACTTGAATAGACACGGAAGCTTTTGCAAACGCCAGGTCCGCCGCAATCGCATCGCGATTCCTGCGTTCCACATCGATTACGGCCGCACGTCGTCCGAAGTCGAAGACGGTCTGCGTCAGATTCAACGACGCCGCAAAGTTCCTATAGAAAGGCGAGTTCGGTAGACCCACCAGACCCAAGGCATTCGTTGCACCCGATAAACCGGCCTTCGCAATACCGCTGAACGTGAGCTTGGGATAAAGGTCGGCGCGGATGATCTTAACGCGCGCATCCGCCGCTTCCAGATCCTTTTGCGCGGCACCGATTCGCGGATTATGCGCCAAGCCAGCCGCGATTGCTTGATCGAGGGTTAGCGTTTGCGAGTAAAGCGAGCCGCCCAATGCAACCCAGAACAGCGCAATTTTCATTGCCGGACCTGCACCGGGGCACCGTCCTTCAACATGCCAGCGGCGGCGACAACCACATCTTCTCCGCCCCGCAGGCCCTGGCTGATCTCAATGCGGTCTACCATTTCCACTCCAGTTCGAACCTGAAGCTCGCGAGCCACTCCGCCAACCACAACGAACACGCTGTGCGCTGATCCGATCGAGTGGACCGCTGAGACCGGAACCAGCAGGGCATTGCCTACGCTGTTCAGCGTAAGCGCTACAGCAGCAGTCATCCCCGGCCGCAATTGCTCCCCTCCGTTATTGAGATCCACCTCCGTACGCATCGTATGGCTTGAGGGGTCGAGCAATTTTGTCAACCGCGTGACGCGCGTTTCGAATGTTTTCCCACCTATGCGAATCCGGGTCGGCGTACCTACCTGACCCTCCGTTGCCTGCGCCTCCGGCACGTCGAACAAAATGCGCAAGCGGTCCACTCGGCTCACCGTTACGATCGGGGCCGCCTGTGTACGGGAAGAGGTAGCTACCTGAATCAGCGCACCGGGGTCTACAAACCGCTCCGTCACAATGCCGCTGAGCGGGGAACGAATTTGGCCAAACCCAATCTGCGTTTCAAGGGTTGCGATTTCCGCCTTAGCTCCCATCACACCTGTTTCGGCCGACTCCGCGTCTAACGCCGCAGTCCGTTCCTTGGCGCGCGCCACATCGAGATTGCTTCGCGCCTGGTCAACATCCTGCTGAGACATCACCTCCGGATCGCGAGTGCGAATCGCTTGCAGCCGGTCGAACGTCAGCTTGGCAAAGACCGCTTCCGCGTGAGCGCGATCGATGGCGGCGCGCGCGACATTCGTCGTGACGCGCGCACGCTGGCTCGCTACTCGCTTCTCACCCAGAGCCGCACTTAGAGCGGGGGTTTCAATGGTGGCGAGCAATTCTCCCGCTCGGACGCGATCGCCAATATCGGCCTTTAGATCCCGCAGGTATCCGGAAGTTTGGGAATACAGCGTGACCTGCTCATAAGGCACGGAGTTGCCGGTCAAATTCACGGTGGAATTCGCCGCACCGCGCTCAGGTTTCACGGTAGCCACAATTACGGCATGCTGTTTGACGGAGGGATCCGCCGCTTGCGCCGAGTTCCGCGAGCATCCGGTTGTCAATGCGGAGGTTAAGAGGATTGCGGACGACGCGATTAGAACACTTACGGGAATTGAGCTCACTTCTTGAACTCCAGATAAAGCGGTGGGAGCACCAGTAAAATCAAAACGGTCGACGACGTGAGCCCCCCGATGACGGCGCGTGCCAGCGAAGACGATGGGTCGCCGGAGTTGAATGCAGCCGGCATGAGAGCGATGAGAGCGGCAGCCGCGGTCATTAAAATGGGGCGCAATCGAATCCCCACGGCTTCCACAATCGCAATCCGGGCATTTCGTCCTTCTGCCCGGAGCTTATCGGCAAACTCGACAATCAAGGTGCTGTTGGAATGCGCAATACCGATCATAAAAACAGTTCCCATAAAGGACTCGATGTTGAGGGTGGTGCCGGTCAGGAACAGCATCCACAGCACCCCAATCAAACCCAGCGGAAATGCCAGCATCACGATCACAGGGTCCACCACGCTCCGGAACTGCGGGACCATCACGAAGTAGATCAGCAAGACCGCCAACGCGAACCCGTATCCCAGCGAACGGAAAGAGTCGCTCATGGCGCTCACCTCTCCGCGCATGCTCACCGTGTAGCCGGTGGGCCACTTCTTACCGGAAAGTCGTTTGTTCACGTCCGCTGCAACCGAGGCGATGTCACGGCCATCCACGTCGGCGTAGACGTCCATCACGCGGCTGATATCCAGGTGGTTGATTTCAGTCGGCGAGAAGGACCGCGTCATGGAGGCAATATTGCGAAGCAAGACCGGCTGAATCGCGTCCTGGTCGGCGGCGTACCGTGGAGTTGGGCGGTATAGGTTTGTCATCGAAACTTGCGCCTTCTGCTGCGCTGCGCCCGTGATGGGAGTATCGAGCAGCGCGTCTAAGCTTCGAATGTCCTGTTCTTGATACTGCGCGCCTAGAAAGTAATGATTGCTGTTTTTGGGATCGATCCAGAATTGCGGGTTGAAGTTGATGCTTGAGTTGAGGCCGGTCACCACATTCTGAACAGCTTCGAGCGCGTTGATGCCTAACATTGCGGACTTTTCGCGATCCATTCGCAAATCGATTTGCGGATAATCCAGCCGTTGTTTGATTCTGGGATCCACAATGCCCGGAATTCCGCTCAGCATCGTCACCAAGTCTTGCGCGATGTTCTGCGCCTGCGCCAGATTATTGCCACCAATCTGAATATCGAGCGGCGAAGGCAACCCTGAAGTGATGGCGGCCCGAATCAAACCTCCGGTTTCGAAAGAAAAGTCGATGAACGGAAACTGGCGCCCCAGTTCGCGCCGCAACTGATCGACATGGACGGCGGAGGTGGTGCGATGTTTTTCACGCAGCTGAACCATTAGACTGGCATCCATAGGTCCGGCGTTCGGCGTGTAAGCGGCCGGCCAATCGTAGAGTACTCCGATGTTTGAGATGAGCATCTGCAAATCCGCGGGCCCGATGCTCTTGCGAATTGCCTGTTCTACCTGTGTCGCCAGTTGTTCGGTACGCTCAATACGCGTCCCGGAAGCGGCACGCATTTGAATATTGAACTGCCCGGAATCCACTTGCGGAAAGAGTTCTTTCCCCAGGTATGGATACAAAAGGAATGACCCTGCCAGCAGCAGTACCGTTCCTGCTAGCACGAAGCGGCCGAGAGAAAGAACTCGGTTGACCAGTCGCTCATAACCCATGCGCGTCCTTTCATAACCGCGCTCAAATGCCGCGAACCAGCGGTACGGCTTCTGTGTGCCTGAGGCCAGCAGAAAGCGCGCGCAGTAAACGGGGATCACCGTCAAAGCGATTACATAGGACGCGGTCATGGCGAGTGTGACCGCCAACGCAAGAGGTGTAAAGAGAAATTTGCCAATCCCTTCAATCAGCACCACCGGAGCGAAAACGATGATGGTCACCATCGTCGAAACCAGCACGGGCATGCGCACTTCCTCCGCGGCGTCGAGCGCCGCCACCTCCGGAGGCTTTCCCATCTTTAGGTGGCGATTTGTGTTCTCTAAAACCACCACGGAATCGTCCACAAGGCGCCCCACCACTAGTGCTAAGCCACCGAGCGTCATCAGATTGAGACTGTTGTGGGTAAAAAACAATCCCGCAATCGCCGTTATCAGAGAAAGCGGAATGGCCAGCAGGATGGCGAATGTAGAGCGGAGCGTCCCCATGAACAACAGCAGCACCAATCCGGCCAAAAGGGTCCCGAGGAACACCTCAAATTCCAGGCTATGGATTGCCTTCCGCACGTAGATGGATTGATCCAGAATGACGTCGAGCTTCACGTCCTTCGGAAGGCGGGCCAGAATGCCCGCAATCGAACGGTTCACTCCGTCCACAACCGATATCGTGTTCGCACCGGGTTGGCGATAAATCGGGATGTAGACCTGGCGCTTGCCATCCACGTGAACGATGTTGGTTTGGATCTGGTGAGTGTCTTCCACCTTGCCCACGTCGCCAATAATGATGGGAGTGCCGTTGGGTTCAAGTTTGACTGGGAACGCGTTCATGTCGTCCACTTTCGGAACCAAGCCATCCGTAGTGATCTGGTAATCGAAGTCTCCGATCTTCGCGTTTCCGGTGGGGATCAGCGTATTGGAATTCTTGAGCGCTTGCACAACATCCATCGGCGAAAGGCCGCGGCTGAATAATTTCTCCCGGTCGACATACGCTAGGATGCGCCGAATGCGTCCCCCGTAAACGGCAGGAGCGATGACACCGGAGATTCCCTGCAATCGGTTACGAAGCTCAAAATAGGCAATGTCGTACAGCTTGGTCTCATCAAGAGAAGGGCTACTTACGCTTAACAGTGCGAGGGGGAGCGAAGCGGTGGGGTCGAAGGGCATGACCATCGGCGGAATCGTTCCTGGCGGAAGATAATAGAGATCCGATGTCGCGAGCGATGCTACCTGGGACATTGCGGTATTCGCATCGATGCCCGGCCGGAAGTAATCGCGGACGACACTGACGCCCGTCATCGATCGCGATTCCTGCCGGGAAATGCCATTCGATTGACCTGTCCATCGCTCAATCCGGCTGGTAATGTCCTTCTCCATCACTTCGGCGGGCATGCCTGGATAGAGCGTCAAGATCTGGACGGCCGGCGTTTGGAAAACCGGCAAGATATCGGAAGGAATGCGAAGGATGGCGATGGTTCCCACCAACAGCACCGTCAAGACTCCAATCAAAACCAGATAGGGATTCTTAAGCGCTCCGCGAATCATAACGACGCAAGCCCCAGTAAATCGCTTTCCCGCAGGTCGGAAACAAGAATCGAAACCACCCCCTGCTTACGCATCGCGACCACGCTGTAGCCATTCATCGATTCATGCCAAACCTCCTTGGCATCGATTACGGAATGCTGAAGCGCGCGCAGGCTAATCTCTGAAGCGTTTAGTTCAAACAGAGAGACCGGATGTCCTTCTTTGCGAAAGAAGACCAGTGCTGCCCGATGCGTTTTTAGAAAGCACAATCGCGCGCCCAGCAGCTGAGCATCGGATGAACTAGGCACATGGACGCGGAAGCCTGCCTTGTCGCGAAACCATCGCTCCACAATCTCAGGATGGTCCGTCCGAATTTGGCTCTGGGCATCCAGATACTTCGCGTGATCCGCGCAAAGCTCCTCGAAAAACTCTCGTGAAGACGCGCGCCGCAATGACCACGCGGCAAAGCCTGCGATCAGGACCGCCACGCTCGCGGCAACTGCTCCTACGCGGCGAAAGAACCGTCGAATTTGTGAAGCTGGCGCTCTTCGATGACCCTGAATTTCCAGGCTCACGCGCTGCCGCAGCGCATCGGAAGCGACGATGGATTTCGAAGCTAAAGCCAAATCGGAGGAAAAGGCTTCTTGGTCGCGAAAGTAGTCCTGGCATGCTTCGCATCGTGCCAAGTGATGCCGAGCCTTGGACATATCGATCCGCGTCTCCGAAAGCTCCGGCTTCGGGTATAGGACGAGTCTTGCCGACGAGCAGTTCACTTTTCTCCTCTTGCGGACAAATTGCCCGATTCATAGCAGCGAAGGAGGTCTCTCAACTGCCGATGGGCCCGCGCCAGGCGAGAAGCCACGGTCCCGGCGGGCAAACTCAGAATCGCAGCAGAATCGGCAATCGTAAATCCCTCAAAATCGATCAATAAAACCACCGCGCGACGTTCTATGCTCAATGCTTCGATGGCGCGTTGCACGTCAAAACCGACGGACCGCGATCTCCATTCAACTGAAGCACTGGCAAGCTCATCTTGGGGGAAAGGCTCCTCGCTTTGTCGCGATGCCGCCCGGAAATGATCGGTAATGCTGTTGATCAGAATCTTGAACAGCCAGGCCTTGAGCTGGCGTTGGTGAACCAATCCGGCTGAAGCATGGAGAGCTTTCTTCACGCACTCCTGGACCATGTCTTCCGCGAGCGCGGCTTGGCCACATAATCGGAAGGCCGTGGCATAGAGCGCATCCAGGTTCAGGACGATTGCGCGCGGTACCTCTTCATCGGGGATTGCCGCCGCATTGCGATTTGGAAAGCGAAGCAATCTCATTTGGTCTGTCTTACTGGCTACAACGGTGCGCGACGGGCAATTTATCCGATTCGTCGGGAAAATGTTTCGGCTCGGCCCGACTACGGTTGCGGCGGTCGCCTTGCACAAAGGGCTTGCGTGAACTCACCTCCAAAGAAGGAAGATTTGAGACGAAGAGTAGATCCATAAGCTTATTACGATCAACGATCCGGGCCCCCGCCAACCGACGACGGCGACGAATTCTAGTGTCCCAGTGAAACCCGCGATTAACGCGCAGCGTTTACCTTCGCGCCTGCAAAGTCCGGTTACCGGAATGTGAGGCGACCCCGTGACAGCGCTCGGGAGCAGCCTTGTTATCGCCCGTGTTGGCCTTTTTTATAGCCTCGTCGGGGGAATTTGTGGGTTAGCGAGCCGCCTCGGTGAGAAACCGCCGGAACTTCCGGCAGGTGGAATCAAACAATCTCTGCTGGTCTTCGCCGCCGTGATATAGGAGCGGCCCGCCGTATTCGATCATTCCTGAGAGGACTAGGTCCACCGGCTTCTT
>JBBSHP010000162.1:0-8172 GCA_038232555.1 Bryobacterales bacterium | reverse complement strand
TTCGGTCCTGGATCCCGAAGGCCGAGTCACTCGCGAAATTGCGGTTGGCCCAGGCCCGTCCAGTCTCACGCTGAGCCCGGACGAGAAACTGATCGCGGTGACCAACGGGCACTCTGACTCGGTGTCGCTGGTTCAGACCGCAACGTACAACAAAGTGGATGTGCCCATTCCGGTGTGGCCGGAGGGCGTGCTGGGCAGCCAACCAACGAGTGCAGCATTTTCAACCGACGGCAACACTCTTTACATCGCGTGTGGCGGGACTAACGCTGTTGTTGTCCTCGACTCTTCCGGTCGGGGCTGGCACTCAGTGGGTGCTCTACCTACCGGCTGGTTCCCCTCCACCGTCGCAGTGGACAAACAGGGCGATCTTCGGGTTTTGAATATCAAGGGTGTGGGCAACACCTCGGACGGCAAGGGGTTATTCAGTGTGAAGCTGTATGAAGGATCTCTGCTTACTATCCCGAAGCCTTTGCCTGCCCAGCTTGCCGCCGGCCTGCGCGAGGTGAAAGCTTCAAATGAGCCCCGCTTCGAACCAAATGGAGGCGTGGCCAACGTCTCGGCGCTCGGCATCCGGCATGTGTTCCTCATCATCAAAGAAAACCGCACGTATGATCAAGTGTTCGGTGATCTGCCCCAAGCCAATGGCGATCCCAAGCTGGCGATCTACGGCCGTGACATCACTCCCAACCAGCACGCGCTCGCGGAGAACTACGTGCTGCTCGATAACTTCTATGCCAGCGGTGTACTCAGTTTCGAAGGCCACCAGTGGCTAATGCAAGGGTTTGTGAGCGACTACGTGGAACGTGCGTTGCTCTCTTCGCCCCGCGGCTATGCCTGGAACTTGAGCGACGCGCTGACGGTCTCTCCGGCAGGGTTCTTTTGGCAAGGAGGCGCGCGCCCTCTGGACGTGCGACTCTACGGTGCGATCTCACTACCTTTGCGCTGGGATCCGGAAACGCAGAGCGCAATCGATATGACGGAGCACGAGCTCCTGAGCTGGAGCCAGTATTGGCGACTTTATAAGCAAGGCAAGTGGCGCGATGCGGTCGGCCACCGTACGGGCGTCCCCGCGCTTGCGCACCTGGCGGCCAATCACTATCCGGTCAGCAGCATGCGGATTCCCGACCAGATCCGGTCAGAGTCCTTTCTGCAGGAACTCGCGGAGCGTGAAAAGACTGGAGAGATGCCCAATTTGAGTGTGCTCACCATGACCAGCGATCACACCATGGGCATCAACCCGGACTCGCCGACTCCCAGTGCCATGGTGGCGGACAACGACCTGGCGCTCGGAAAAATTGTGGAAGGCATTTCCCACAGCCGCTTTTGGGCGAACAGCCTGATCCTGGTGGTGGAGGATGACGCGCAGAACGGCTTCGATCATGTGGATGGCCACCGCACGGTCGCACTGGCCATCGGGCCTCACATCCGCAGGGGCGTGGTCGATCACAACAACTACAATCAGACTAATTTGATACGAACCATCCAGGAGATCTACCGCATTCCACCTCGAACGCGATTTCTGAAGAGTGCACGGGCCATGAACAGTCTATTCACGCCCGCGCAGGATGCTACTCCATACCGGCATCTGGTTCCGAAAATTGCGCTGGATACCATGAACCCACCCCTAAAGGCGCTCAATGGGAGACGCTTGTGGGCGGCGCGCCAATCTGCCGCAATGAACTGGGATGAAGTTGACGATGCGCCCGCGGAAGTCTTGAATCGAATCCTTTGGTGGGACGCTAAGGGCTATGATTCCAAGTATCCGGAAGCGCCGATGAAGGCAACCAGCCGGTTGACCTTGCGCCACCACCGCGTGGAAAATGACTGAACAAAGCGAAGGGCGCCGTCCGCGTGGGGCGGTAACCTTGAATGGATGAAGTTTAGCTGCGTCCTGTTCTTTATCGCCTGTTGCGGTACGGCCCAGGTGCGGGTGGCTGCCATCGCACATCGGGGTGAGCATCTGCATCATCCCGAAAACACATTACCTGCTTACCAGGCCGCCATTGATGCTGGCTCCGATTTTATTGAGATCGACGTGCGCACCACATCCGATCGCAAGCTGGTCATGATGCACGATCGTACTGTCGATTCCACCACTAACGGCAAGGGTCTGGTAAAAGACATGACCTTGGCGCAGATTCGCGCTCTGGACGTGCGAGGCTCCCTCGTGCCGACCTTCGATGAAGTCTTGCAACTCGCCCAAGGCAAGATTGGAATCTACGTGGATAGCAAAGACATCGCGCCCGCGGCCATGATCGACGCTGTCGAGAAATACGGGATGCAGGACAAGATCGTGGTTTATGGGGGCTATCAGTATCTAAAAGATGTTGCCGCTCTCCGTCCCAAGATCAAGATCATGCCCGAGTCCGTGAGCGCGCTTCTATGCAAAAAGACCATCGATGAGCTGCATCCCCCCGTGATCGCGTTTGATGCGCGCGACTTTACAGATGAGATCATTGCGGTGGCCAAAGCTGCGGGAGTGCAGATCTACGTGGACCGGTTCGGCTCCTGGGATAATCCGGCGGGATGGCAGGATGCAATCGACCGCGGAGCTACCGGGATTCAGACCAATAAGCCCGCTGAACTGGTCGACTATCTCCGCGCCCATCGTTACCATAACTGATATGAAACAGAGAGCACTTCTGGCCATCGTGGCTTTAGCTGCCTGCAATATTTTTCTGCACGCCTGCACTAAGCCAAAACATCCCGTGCTGGAAGACCTCAATACTCATCAAGAGCTGTCGCTATTCCAGGTCGGTTCGCTGCAGGGTACCCGCGATGGGGATCGTCTCGATGCTCAGGCCGTAGTGACCGACTCTTCGTCCATAATCAGCATGGAAATGCATTTCGGCGTCGGCTCTCCTACCGTGCTGCAAAGCGGGATGTGGAAGTGGAATCGGAACAACGCGCCTGCCACGGGAGGCATCTCGGGACGTTCCGTCACATTTCTGGGCGGCCAGGATGGCCCACCAAGCATCGGTGGAACCTTCGATTTACTGGACCAGGACGGCACGGCCCGGTATCGGGTGAGGATACCGGTTACGGAGCTGAAGCAGAGGCTGCGAATGCAGGGTGATGGGCTGGGCTCTCACCCGGAAGCCAAGCCCTAGCGCGTCGTGCGGAAGTGCTACACCTTCTTCTTTTTCGGCTTCTTGGTTTCCTTCTTCCGATCCATGCTTTTTGCCATTGGGTCACCTCCCTGAAACATTATCGCCTGTTTTCGGGAAGACGGGAAGACGCGCTATCGCGAGCAACTCATCCTCAAAAGCATAATCGGGCGGCGGAAACGGACGCGTTCGCTCGTACCAGCGATAGGTGTCTTGCAAGCCTTGCGAAAACTCCATCGGCTTCACGTTCAAAACGCGCTGCAGTTTGTCCACCACCATCGTGATCGGGGGCATGTCGAAGTACATGGCAAAGTACAGCTTGGGTCCCATGGGATGGCCACCCGCGCGCAAAATGGTCTCTCGCGGAAGCCGCACGTAATTGGGCTCCTGGCAGGCCGCAGCCGCCATGGCATCCACCGCTTCAATCTGCGAAATCGGCCACCGGTTACCGATGTTGAAAGCGTGCCCCACCGCGTCCGGCGTAGTCAGAGCGTTCAGGCAGGCGCACACCAGATCCTGCACATGAATAAACTGCATCAGACGCGCTCCATGGTCGGGCAAAATCACCGGCCGGTTGTCCCGTAGGCGATCCCAGAAGAACGCCTCGCGATAGTACGGGTTGCCAGGACCATAGATGAAAGCGGGGCGCAGCGTGACAGCCGGGAATCGATCCCGTTGATACATGCGAAATAGCGCCCGCTCACTACTCGCCTTGTTTCGGACATACGCGTCGGGGTGGTCCTCGGGCGCGAGTGCATCGGCCTCGTCGTGGTTCAGCCCCTCGCCATAGACTGCTACGCTCGACATAAACACATAGCGTTGCAAATGGTCCCCTACGAGTTGCGCGGTTGCCTCCACCTGAGCGGCACTGGTTCCGTGCTCCCAATCGTAGACATTGTCGAAGACCGCGTCGAAGCTCTGACCCTTCAGCGCAGATGTGAGAGATTCCGGATCGTTACGGTCGGCTTGTAGATTCCCGACGTCCTGGCCGAGATCGTGTTGCGGCTTGCGATGGAGCACCCAAACGTCGTGCCCGCCTTTCAGAAGTCCGGCCACCAACGGGCGGCCAATGAACAGCGTTCCGCCGATTACCAGTACTCGCATGCTTGGGAGAACGCCTCGCTTCGTTATACTAACATCTTGACGGCCACTCGAGCCATGACGATTACCACGTTGATCGTAGACGACGAACAGCTCGCTTGCGATGAATTGGCATACTTGCTGAATGGGTTTCCCGACGTGGAAATCGCGGCGGTGGGCCGGAACGGGCTGGATGCGATTAAGCTGATCGAAGATTTGGAGCCTGATCTGGTGTTTCTGGATGTTCAAATGCCTGGTCTGGATGGCTTGGGAGTCATCAAAAAATTGCAGGAAACGGGGGCGTACCTACCCCATTTCATTCTGGCGACCGCCTACGACCAGTATGCGATCGAAGCGTTTCGCTGGCAGGCGCTCGACTATCTGCTCAAGCCCATCGAGAAGGAACGCCTGGCGGTAACAATCGAACGTGCGCGCAAGCTGATAGCCGAAAAAACCGTAGCGGCCGAGCCGGAAGCCTTGCAGCCCGCCAACCGTAAGCCGAGCGCTCAGCGAAGCAAGGTTCTGGTCAAGAGCAATAACCGCAATTTCATAGTGGATGCGCAGGATCTGATCTACGCAACCATAGATGACGGACTGATTACGGTAGTGGCCGCCAACATCGAGGGTGAATCGAATTACCGCACCATTGAGGAGCTGCAATCCAATCTCGACCCCGAAGTCTTCTGGCGCGTGCACCGGTCTTTTCTGGTGAACATCAATCGCATCAAAGAAGTGATTCCCTGGTTTAAGTCCAGTTTTCAACTGCGCATGGACGACAAGAAGCACACGGAGATCCCGGTCAGCCGCGTGCAAACCAAACGCTTGCGCGCGTTGTTGAAGCTGTAACTGGCACGCGCGGGACGTCCCACGAGAATGATCAATCGCGAGTATCACAAATGGTATAGCGCCGCCCTCGGGCGCGACATGGAGCTGCTGATGTTCGGACATGCCGGCACTCCGCTGCTGGTTTTTCCGACCTCAATGGGTCGTTTCTTCGATTACGAGAATCGCAGAATGATCAGCGTAATTGGAGACCGCTATGAGTCCGGCCAGCTACAGGCATTTTGCGTGGACAGCGTGGACGCTGAAAGTTGGTACAACAAACGCATTCCTCCCCGGGAGCGCGCCCTTCGTCAAAGCGCCTATGACAGTTATCTGATGAATGAGGTGATTCCGTTCATTCGTGCCAGGAACTCCTCGCAAGCGCCGGTTGCGACAGGTTGCAGCTTCGGTGGTTACCAATCGATGAACGTGGCCCTGCGTCACCCCGACATTATCGGAGGAGCGGTCAGCATGGGCGGGGCATTCGACATTCATCAATTCCTGGAAGGCTATTACGACGAGAACTGTTACTACAACTGCCCTCCGGACTTCCTTCCCAATCTCGAGGATTCATGGTTTCTCGACAAAATCAGGCAACAGCGGCTGGTGTTAGCGACGGGCGAGACGGATGTCTGTTTATCCGAGAACGTACGGTTGGGCAGTATCATGAGCGCAAAGTATATCCCGCATTACCTGGATGTGTGGGGCGACGGAACCGGCCACGACTGGCCCTGGTGGGAACAGATGGCGGTCAAGTTCCTGCATCCGGTGTAGCAGCTCAGAACGCCGCACCAGTCGATCGGCAACTCGCGTGAACAGAATGATAGACTAAGGACTGCCCCCCTTGGGAGGTCGTCTAATGGTAAGACTGCAGCCTCTGGAGCTGCGTATCGGGGTTCGAGTCCCTGCCTCCCAGCCATAAATCACGCGTCCGGAACAAATTCCCGCATAGCCGGTCCCGCGTTGCTGCACACCGCGCGTGCTATGCTCGGGTTGCCTCACAGAGCGGCAGTCCGAAGGTGTGCGTGCGTGTTCGCGCGATACAAAAGGGTACCCATGAACACGTGGAACATTGCGTGTTTAAGTCTTATTGTGTTCAGCGCCGGCTGCGGACACACAAGCAGTCCTGTATCAGGATCCGCGACATCCTCAGGAGCACCGGTAGCGGCGAAGAATGCTTCGCCGGCGGTAAAGCGGGATCCCTGCTCATTGCTGACGAAAGAGGAAATTAGCACTGCCCTGGGAACCGAGATGCGCGATGCTCATTCCGATGATGGAATGCATTGCATGTACTCTGCTTTGATGCCAGGCACGGGAGCGTCGGTGACGTTCGCGTCAGGCGCCGACAACGTAAAGATGTTGTTCACCGACTCAAAGCGGCTCATTAAGGAGCGTGGGAATCATGGTTTCCAAGAGATCACAGGGATCGGAGACGAAGCTTATTCTGGCGGTGGTAATGACCTGAATGTCCGCAAAGGCGACGCTTATTTTGCTATCGGGCTCAGTACGCTTGCCGCCTTTAGTGAAACGCCAGGACGAGATCAACTCTATGCCGACTTGCTCGAGAAGGAGAAGGCGCTGGCGGTGAAGGTGCTGGCCAGACTCTAGGAAGAAGCTAGTCCTCTTGTTCGGACTGCTCGAGGCGAGTGATCGCGTCCCGCGAAGCGATACGAGATATCTCGCCAGTTTTGCACGGGCTCAAAGCTCGGGCTATTTGTTCTTGTCAGCCGATTTCTTTTTGGATCGTGCTGGCTCCTTAGCCGAATGGTACCCTTCCTCTTGAGCGGCCGCTTCAGGCATGAACTCACCCCGGTTCGTCCTGCCATAAAACTCGCCGTCTTTGTAATAGACCTTTGAACTCGTATCCACCCAGACAAGGCCTCTGGCCTTGGCGACCGCAATTGCCTTGTCTGTCGGACCCGATGTAAGGGCAGCTTTGGCCTTAGGGTCGTTTGCCTCCGCGGCCGGGGCCATAGCGTTTCCGGATAACGTCAGGGTAGCCGCCAAGGCGGAACCGAGCAGGATGGATCTAATCGTGGTTTTCAATTCACTTGCTCCTATTTGTGTTTCTATCCGTCAAGTATACGGCCAATGTTCTGCGTTAGTATCCCGCGCTTCGCCGCTGGTTCACGACTGCATGATGCGCGGATCTCCGCTGCCGCGCCGTGTTTTCGTCCGTCGGCAAGGACATTGTCGGATTGACCGGCCTTCCCGCTTAGAAATTCAGCTTCGCGCCAAGTTGGATAACCCGCGTCGTCACACCCCGAACCCCCAGGCCCACCGCCCCGAAGGTCTTGGAACGGATGTTCAGGTCCACCGTAGCGGGCTCCGGATTGAAGTGATTAAACAGGTTGAAAATTTCGGATCTCGCGTGAATTCCCGACAAGGCCCTGCTCTACTCTGGCTTGAGCCGTGCCGCCTCCTCGCGTGCGCGTATATTCTATATTAGCTCCAAAGCGCGCAGGGACCACTTACTGATGCATTTAGAATATAGAAAGAGTAGCGCAAAATAGATGGAAAGATAGTAACCGCATCTTGCCGATAAGAGTGGTTACAGACGCGGCAGATTGGTGATGGAGACATGTTGGGGAGGATTATGTTAGTAATACGTTCAAGGAAGACGACTTGAAGAACGTGCTAGAGAAACGGATCGATCCTGGTAGCAGTGACCGTGTAACCGACTGGTGAAGACAGCGCAAGTTCTCTATCAGCAAAAGGTTAGTTTAGTAGTATTGTGGCAGCGGAGTTAGCAAACAGTCATTCTCTCGGAGTAGTTAATAGAATAACTATTATGTACTGTAGCGGATTCAGCGAATCAGAGGTATGGTGTGATGAAAACAAAACTCCATCCACTCGCGCGAACGCCAATGAAGGAGGTTTTAGGTTCATGCATCTGGTTGGGTGGTGGGATTCATCCTCGGTATTCCAAGCGGAGAGCAGGCAGGAGGAAGCGCATTGGCAAAGCGTAGCACATGTGGTCTCATCCCATTACCACTGCTTCCCCTTGGATAGTGGTCCCAGGAATTCAGACCAGGCCCTGTGCTGTTTCCTCGTCGTTGTCATCAACCTCTCCCGTTTAACGACTCCGTCGAAACTTCTCCCGCCAGCGGCGCACGGTCCGATCCGTCACCCCGATGATCTCGGCGGCCTCCCACCAGGTGAT
>JBBSHP010000161.1:0-8193 GCA_038232555.1 Bryobacterales bacterium | reverse complement strand
CGGCTCCACTTCCAGATTCTTGGTGACGCGGGTAGTCTGGAACGGGTAGCCTAAAAGGAAATCCGCAAAAGCGTTGCCGGTGTACCGGCCGTCAAAGCTGAATTGACCGCGGGCGGGCGCTGGATTCTGGAAGTTGAAAGCAGAGACGCGCTGGAATTCGGCTCCTGCCTTCACATTGTGGCGGCCCAGAGTCCAACTGAGCGTGTCGGCCACTTCGTAGCTGCGCTGGCGATCTCCGGACCCGGGTTGATCGGAGAAACCGCGGAAACCCGTAATAGTGACGGTAGGCAGTCCCCCCAGGCCAGGAACTGGAGAAATCAGGCCCGGGATAAACGTGCTTGGGTCGAAATCATTGTTCTGGGGCGTCCGGAAATAATGCAGATCCAGGAGGCCCACCCGGATTTCATTCACCATCCGGGACGAGATCAGCCGCGTGTAGGATCCCAACACATTCCAGGATGTGGTCCCGAAGCCGGCCCAATTTCCATACGAGGCGGTGCCACTTCCCACTGAGCTAATGAAAGGTCCATCTTTGGCTTGAAACCACCGGCCGGTGAACCGGTCCTTCTCCGTCAGGTTGTAATCGCCGCGAGCCGAGTAACGGTCGTTGCTCTCACGACTTGGCGAATTGAACAAGTAATTGTTCCCAAGTCCGGCGGCTCCGGTACCCGGTTGGTTCGCGTCCGGGGAAAACTTGAGGATTTGTGCCGCGACGGGATTGATGCGACCCGATTGAATCAAGTTGTTCTGGAAAGGCGCATTTGGGACGGGATCCCGCACAGCCGCTAAACCTGCGAAGTTGCCGCCCTTCAGTGCAGCCGTGGGGACCGCCAGCAGATTGGTCTGGGATTGATGCAGCCTGAGCCCTTCAAAAGAGCCAAAATAGAACAGCTTGTTTTTAATGATGTGCCCGCCGATGGATCCGCCGAACTCGTTGCGGTTGAAGGGGGGCTTAGGAATACTGGTTGCGAAGAAGTTCTTGGCGGACAGCGCGGCGTTGCGGTTAAACGCGAACAGACTGCCATGCACGGTATTGGTGCCCTCGCGAGTGGCGACGATCACCTGAGCGCCGCCGCGCCCGAACTCGGCTGAGGCACCATTCGAGATCACGCGAAACTCTCCGATCGCCTCAAGCGACGGAGTAAGGGGGGACAGACGCTCATTGCCTGTATCGATGTTCGAGACACCGTCCACCGTCATGTTGGTCGAGCCAAACCAAACTCCGCCCGAGATCACAGGATTTTGCCCGGTCCTCATCACACCTGGAGCGAGAGAAAGCAGGTTATTGATATTTCCGCGACCATTCAGCGGCATGGTCTGGATCTGCCGGTTATCTACTACGCTACCGATGGCCGAAGTATCGGACTGCACCACCGGTGCGGTAGCTTCGACTGTCACGGAACTGGCCAGCTCGCCGACCGTCACTTGGACGTTCTGCCGAACGGTTTGGCTGACTTGCAGAATGATTCGCTCCACCGTGCTGGACTTGAAGCCCTTGGCGCCAACGCTGACCCGGTAGGTTCCCGGATCGAGATTCGTGACCGTGTATTCGCCTTCATTTCCAGTGCTGGTTGTGGTGGAAACGTTGGTGCCCTGATTGGTAACCACAACCTCGGCAGCGGCGACCGCAGCTCCCGACGAATCTGTCACATTGCCGAGGATGGTACCCCGGGTGGACTGAGACCACATGTTTGTGCATAGCACGCACACTACCGCCAACAGCTTGAATCTAGTCATTTTTTAGAATCCACCCCCGTGAAGTTGTACGTACGACCCTCAATGTAGCAAAACCGAGGGGTCAACAAGTGGCCTTAGAAACCAGGCGAACAAAAGGGCAAAGGCGCATCTGCGGATAAGTTGATGCAATTTCTGTTTTTATTAAGGCGTCGCCTTATAATCAACTGATTAAGTGCGTAACGCCGTTCGGCCAGCCACCGATTCGCTAAGATGCGCAGCACATTCCTCGCATTCAGTTCCGTCTGAGAGGACTACTGCTACAAACGGCTGGACGTCGACTCCATTCTGATTGAGTATAGCTTGAGGCTGTTCACGTACGCGGCTCGTTTTCGGCTAAGTTGATGAATCCAGGGGGAATTCAGCCACCATTATTCTGCTACTGAGGAGAATTCTCCGTCCAGATGGCTGTTTTCGACACGCTGGATTAGGCCGGTTCGACTTTGCATCTATTCACGCTCCCAGCCGTTTCCCAAAGGAGTGCGAGAATTGGGTGCCGGAACGCTTGGCTACACCGCGACGCCCCGGCTTTCCAATTGTAGTTCACCCAGAGACGATCTGCATGCCAAGCAAATGGAGGCAGCTCGGAGCGAGGCTGGTTGTCCGAGAACATGGACAAACGCAAGCTAATCGGACGAACCGTGCCGGAGATGGAGACGATTTCGAGCTTTGCCTGATGCGCGCTTCTGCTTCGATATTCGTGACGCCAGGCAGGTTGTCCAAGCATGACCGAGGCGGCGGTATTGCTTCGTGCCTTCGGCGACCGCTTAGAACACGTGCATATTAGTGAGGTAAACACGGCGAGTCGTCATGATCCCATTTTCCTAAAAGCGGTCAGAGCCTTCCAATGCGCTGCGACGTACATCCCAGAATGGACGCCAATCGTTCTTGAAACCTTGGTTGACTCAGGACAGAGTGACGTGAAGACTGAGATCGCGTGCACGCGATGGACTGAACGAACGTGCTTTAGTGATGACTGAGAAAATTAGTTCGGGAGGGTCAGGCACCCACCAGCCGCCACTCGCAATGTCAGCAGGACAGCCTTTGCGAAGACGATGGATCGCGACCTTTAGTCCCCCTTTCGGTGGCGCCCATGTCGCGCGCAAGTTCGGCGTAAGGAATTTCGGCCTGGCCGAAGAAGAAAACCTTCAGCTTTTCGAAACCGTGCTGGACGAACTCGTCCCTGAGGCACGAGACCACGCGGTCAAGTAAAACTAGCGCTCCTGCAGCTTTCCCGAAAACACGATCTCAGCCATACTGCCGTCAATCGCTACTAGGGTCGGAATCACGCCAGTGTCACTCAGCCCTTCACGTAAGACTCCAGGCCCTCCTCCGCAGTTGTTGGATTGTCAGACGATGCGATCTGAACGGTTCGCTCATGCAGGATCGCGCCCTGCCGTTGACCGCCGGCTACGGCACGGCCTGTGGGCGAGGCGATCTCTCCTGCTATGACCGGATCATTATCTGTGATCGCTTCCGGCTACCGAGCCTCTTTGGAGACGCACCGCGAACCCGAGGAGAGCCAGGGTGACGATCGCACCAGTTGCGGGCTCCGGAACAATATTCGGTCCAAGTGCCAGATCTGTTCCAGTTGACGTCGGCAACAACCGGAATCTGACAACTTGGTGCCCGGCAATGTCCATCGCTGAAATACCCGAAAGTGGAGTTCCGTCGGCTTTTGTGAGAATCCAAGTGAAGGTCTCGGATTCCCCGGGAACGAGGCCTTTGGTCTGATCCGCGCCCGCCAGTGCGAAATCGAGCGGAAAATTGAAATCCGGCGCGACCGTGTTGTTCTGGATGTTGTATTGGAACGGCGCTGAAGTAGTGAAGCTACTCAGACGTAGGGTGTTGCCGAAACTAACGCCAACGTTGGCGATTATGCCAACCGGAACCGTATTCTGGATCGTGAAAGAATATGTGCTGCCCGATAGTGTTGGGCTGGATACGACAGCCGTGTCGTTCGGGCTTCTGATGCCTGACAATTGGATGGTAGCGGCAAAGCTTGTGGTGCTAAGCAGGATAGCCGCAGCTGCGGAAATACCCACCGGGATTTTCGATTTCATAACTTCCTCCTTCCCACAACAGTGCCATTCGATCGAAGAGAATGCAATCGGCGAGGGGTAGATCGGGGTGGGTCTACACACGTAACACATTGAAAAATCGTGTGTGAAGCGCTAAGCTAGTATCACACCAAACAGATGCTAATCCCGGAGAGCCGCAGCGATGTTGTGCGCAGCCAACTGGAGAAGATCCTGTCCAGCACGGGTTTCGTTCGCAGCGAGCGGCTCAGCGCTTTCTTGCGATTTGTCATCGAGCAGGAACTGTCCGGGCGAGGGGATCAGATCAAGGAATCGATCGTCGGAGTGGAGGTATTCGGGCGACGGCCGGATTATGACGTCCGGCACGATTCGGTGGTGCGGACTGAAGCGGCCAAATTGCGGATCCGCCTCGCGAAGTATTATGCGGCCGAAGGAGCGGCGGACCCGCTGGTGATCGAGCTGCCGAAGGGCGGCTATGCACCGGCCTTCAGCGAACAGGAGAAAGCGCTTGAGACGACCGCGATCACCGAGCCGCGCCCCTTTACCGAGCCGAGCGCGTCAGCAAGCGGTAGGACTCGGCTTCTCGTCGCGCTGGCCTGCCTCGCGGTCACTTTGATAGTCGTAGGTTGGTGGCGGTTTCAGCACCAAAGTGCGCCTATTCCGATCGCGGTTCTACCGTTGACCAACTTGAGCCAGGATTCAGCCAACGACTATTTCGCCGACGGCCTTACCAACGAGATCATCCGCAATCTGTCCATCATTGATGGGCTGGCGGTGCGTTCCCAGACTTCGTCCTTTGCCTTTCGAGGCAAGCCGCGGAATGTTCGCGAAGCCGGAAACCAGCTCGGAGCCGATTACCTTCTGGAAGGCTCCGTCCTGCGGGCCGGAGAGCACTTACGGATCAATGCCCAGCTCGTTCGGGTACGGGACGACTTTCCGGTATGGTCGGGCAGGTACGACCGGGAATTTTCGGACATCTTTGCTATCCAGGACGAGATTTCCCGCGGCATCGTCAACAGCCTGCGATTACAGCTGGGGCGCGGCCAAAGACGGTACGAGACCAGCCCGGAAGCATATGATCTTTACCTTCGCGCCCGCGCTCCATGGATTCGGAGTGGCTGGTCTCGGCTGAACGGAACTGTCGATCCCTTCGAGGCAGTGATCACGAAAGACCCTTCGTTTGCTCCCGCTTACGCGGATCTTGCCTTGGCTCACGCCATGCGATCAGGTCAATTCCAGTTCGATACAGCGGATGAACTACGGAAGATGCGGGCCGCGGCGGCTAAGGCGATCCAATTGGACCCTCTGTTGGCCGAGGCGCAAGACGCGCTGGCGGTTGCCTACTCGCGCGATGCGCAATGGGAGCAGTCGGAAAAGAGCTTCCGCCGCGCCATCGAACGCGACCCCAATTGCGCCATGTATTACGGTCACTTTGCGATGTATCTTCTCCTGCCGCTCGGCCGGATCGAAGAGGCGCTCCAGCAGTTGCGCGTGGCGGAGAAAGCCGATCCGGCCTCATACGAGGTGCACTTTGATGCGACCTACGTGCTCATCGCAGCCCGCAGGTTCAACGAGGCTTCCAGGCACTGCGACAAACTGCCCGCGGACGCTGGAGACAAGACCTGGTGCCTGGCGCGACTCCGGTTGGAGCAGGGGAGAATCGGCGAGAGCATCCGGATGCTGAAAGTGGCCATCGATCGTCAAAACTCACTGGGCGGCGTTGGGGATCTCGGCTATGCCTACGCGCGGGCCGGACGGCGCGAGGAGGCGGAGAAAATCGCCTTGGCCGGTGCGGCAGACCCAATTGACCAGGCACGGATTTTCGCAGGTATAGGTGATAGGGACCGCACCTTGGAAGCTCTGGATCGCGGCACCGCGGCCGGACCTTTTCGGGTGGGCAGGGCGCTCGCATTTCCGGAATACGGCTTCCTGCGCGGCGATCCACGCCTGAAAGTTCTCCGCAAGAAGGTGGGGCTGCCGGAATAGCCAACGTACGCGGGGCCCCTTAAACCGGCGTGGCCGGAACAAACAGGTAAATACGTTACGATGCCAGAGGCGCCAAGAGAGAGGGCTGCTACGAACGGCTCGACGTTGAGTTCATTTCGATTGAGTATAGCTTAAGGTTGTTGACGTACGCGACTCCTTTTCGGCCGACTTGATGAATCCAGGGGGATTCAGCCACCATTGTTCTGTTACCGAGGCCTACACAGAGTTATATCGGCCAAGGCAAAGGGTGGATGGATGGCAGACAGTAAAGACTGCCTGCCCTATACGAGTTAGCGCTTTCCGCGCCGTCCTGTTTCCGGCTCGACTTCTTTAAATCCCGCCGGAACTTCGAACTTGGATCCGTCCACCGGTGCGGAAGAGAATCCACTCGACTCCGTCGTGATCTCCATTAAGGATCCCGCCGAACTCACGCTGTTGTTGCTTTGGGTCTGCGACGATGCGGACTGAGCATCAGGCTCGGGTTCCTTCTTCTTGCGCCCAAGACCGCCGAATCCGCCCATGCGGCCCAACCGGCCCAGAGCCTCCGCCGCGGCAGACTGCGAACCGGCATCGCTGTTCTGCGGAGGCGCATTCTGCGATCGAGCACTGCCGCCCGCACCCGGTTCTCCGCTCCCATTAACGATCATCACCTGCTGCACGGGCACGCCGTCCATTTTCGCCATCTCCTTGCCCATGTCGGCCATACCCTTAGCCATTCCGTTCGCGTTCCGCCCCATCATGGCCCCAAAATTCTGGCCGGGAGCCCATCCGATCTTGGTCCCCATCAAGCGATAGAAGTCCTTCACCTCGGCATAGCCTGGGATCTCCGGTGCCAGCCACATGTCCGAAATCAAGTTCAGCCCGCCGGATTGGCCGCTCTTCTTGTCCGTGCCCTCCATGGTCATGGTCAAGATGGTCTCTTTCGCATTCAGCCCGCCGATGGTCCGCGACTGTCCCGTCTCGCGCACGCTGGCCTTGAAATTGATATCCGCATCGTTGTTCTTCTGCCCCATGCGATCCGCCATGTCCTGCATCATCTGCTTCATCTGCTCAAAGGTCATCACCGAGTAGGTCTTTTTGGCGTAATTAACGGTGGTGATGGTTTCCTTGTCCAGGTCGATGATCTGCGAGGAATCCGCACTCGTATGCGCCATGCGATGCCCTTTTACCAGGATGGTGGCAGTCATGGGCTCGCGGGCTTTGCTGGAGAAAGCACCCGCCACGCGCATGACTCCCGCGAGCGCGCCGCCCGTTATTTTGGAGTTCTGTTGATAAGAAAAGTCCGCCCTCATAGTTGCCGTGCTGCAACAGGCGATTATGGAAAGTAAAGACAAAATCTTCATGGCATCCATTCTACTATTTCATGCAACGCTACAATAGCGGGCTTGAGGGATACACACGTTGACTGACGCAGCATCCAGTGAAAAATTGAAGGGCCGGGTAGCGGTAATCACGGGAGCCAGCCGCGGTCTGGGCCGAGCCATGGCAATCGCTCTCGGAGGCGCGGGGGCCAAACTGGCGCTGGTTTCGCGCGACCCTATCCACTTGGAGGAGACGGCGGCGGCGGTGCGCGACGCGGGCGCAGAAGCCCAGATCTTCCCGACCAACGTAGTGGATGAAGCGCAAGTGCTGCAACTGGAGCGGGACGTGATTGCGCGCTTCGGTAGCGTTCATATCCTGATCAACAATGCCGGCATCAACGTTCGCAAGACCGTGCCGGAGTTCACTCTGGACGAATGGCGGAGCGTCATCGACACCAATCTGACCAGCGCTTTTCTCCTGTGCCGCTCGTTTGTGCCGTCCATGAAAGGCGCAGGCTACGGCCGGATTATCAACATGACCTCGATCATGAGCCACGTGTCTATGCCCGCCCGGGCGGCGTACTCGGCGAGCAAGGCGGGTCTGCTCGGATTCACGCGCGCGCTGGCGCTGGAGTTGGCAGCGGAGGCGATCACCTGTGTGGCGATCAGTCCGGGCCCGTTCGCAACAGAGATGAACATGCCGATCCTGAACGATCCAGAGAAGAATGCGCAGTTCGTTTCCAAGATACCAATGGGCCGTTGGGGACGGGTGGAAGAGATCGGGCAACTCGCGCTGTTTCTCTGTTCCGAAGAGGCCGCCTTCATCACGGGCACGGATATCCTGATCGATGGAGGCTGGTGTGCGCAGTAGAATCCTGGCCGCGTTAGCGGTGTCGGTGGTGCTGTGCTCCTCTTGCGGAAGAGGCGGAAAGAAAACGATCGCCGTGATACCGAAGGGGACCTCCGCGCTATTCTGGGTCTCCGTGCACGCGGGCGCGATGGCTGCCGGGGAGCGATTTGGCGTCAACATCGTTTGGAACGGACCTGCGCAGGAGACCGAGTACGGCCGCCAGGTCCAGATTGTGGATTCGATGGTGGCCCGCCGCGTGGATGGAATCGCGATTGCCGCGGCG
>JBBSHP010000160.1:0-8196 GCA_038232555.1 Bryobacterales bacterium | reverse complement strand
TCGATGTATTTGTTGTCGCGCATCATCTTCAGTACGATGTTGCGGCGAACGCGCGCCCGCTCAGGCCAGCGGAACGGATTGATGTAGCTGGGCTGTTGGATCAAACCGGCTAGAGTGGCAGCTTCCGCTAACGTCAAACGACTTACATCTTTGCCGAAGTACACCTGGGCCGCTTCGCCAAAACCACGAATCCCGAAAGAGCCGCGGCGGCCCAGAGGCACCTGGTTGGCATAATACTCGAAGATCTTCTGCTTTGTTAGCTTCTGCTCAAGGTGCATCGTGATGAGCAGTTCCGGGATCTTTCGGCTCCAGGTACGCTCGCTGCGATCCAAGAACAGCATGCCCGCCAATTGCATGCTCAAGGTCGAGGCGCCTTGGGCGTTATGCCGCGCCTTCAGATCTATGTACGCCGACTTCACCGCTCGAACAGGATCAAAACCCGAGTGTTGGAAGAAACGCTTGTCCTCCGCGGAGATCACAGCATGAATCAGGACGGGAGGGATCTCATCGTACCGGACCAGCCTGCGCTTCTCACGGTTCTTGTCGAACAGATTCGAGATCAGCTCGGGTTCCAGGGTGTATTCGGTGCGTTCCGTGTTGTCGGCGAGATAAATGATTTGCGCCACCTTGCCCTGAGTGAACTTGATCACGCCATCGTCCCGTTTAAAGTAGGAATCCGGTCCGGGATAGATGTCGATCTCATCCGAGCGAACCGCATAATGCCCCATGCGGTTATTGGTAGCTTCCGAATATCCAGCATGACGAAGTTCACCAACGAGTTCCTGGGGACTGGTTTGTTCACCCAGTGCCACGGAACGCGGGGAGGCGAACAGCATAGAAGTATTTGCGAAGGGTCCCGCGGCCAGCTTGGCCTCAATCAGCTTGGAGTACTTGACGTAGTAATAAGTGAATAAAACCAATCCCAGAGTGATGGCGGTAACAATAACAGCAACAATTGTTTTACCCACCGGATGCAGAAAAAACCGGACTATCCCGGCTCGCCGGGGAGCCTGAGCTTTAGAGGGCACGTTACCTACTATCTTCGCATGGCGATTACAGCAGCAAACGGATCAATAACAGGCTCACGATACATAGAATCACACTGGCGGCCGCGCCGGTGAGAAGGGCCGCTCCGCCTGCGCGCGCGAGAAACCGCACGTTAACTTCCAGCCCCATCGCAGCCATGGAAAGCGTGAGCAGAATCTCGCCGAGATTGGCCAGCAGGTCGGACAAAGGCGCCGTGCCGAACGGGAATTGCAGAACTGGTAACAGACGGAATGTGTTCAGCAGCGCGAGGGCTAGGAAGCCGTAGACGAACGGCGGGATGAGCTTGGCGTACGGAATCGCTACGTTGGAATGGCGGCGGCGCGCGTACAGGTAACTCACGACAAACAGAAAAGGCGCCAGCAAAGTCACCCGGACCAGCTTGACCAATGTCGCCAGCGCTCCCGCCTGCGGGCTGTATGCGAAGGCCGCCGCGACAACCTGAGGGACGGCGTGGATCGAGGTGCCTGCCCAGATTCCGAAAGCGTCGTCTCTCAGATGCAGCAGTCCGCCTGCCGCAGGCAGGAGAAACATGAGACACAGTCCGAGAATGTTGACGGTGCTGATTGACAGCATGATGTCCTGGTCCTCCGCCTCAATCAGCGGAGCCACAGCGACGATCGCACTGGTTCCACAAATCGCGGTCCCCGCCCCGATTAAGAGACCGGTGCGGGCCCAGACGCCCAGCAGCTTGCCGAACCAGATCGCTGCCAGCATCGACAGCACAATGCAGATCACCGTAACCAGCAGTGCCGTCCATCCTACCGAGGCAATTCGAACCAGATTTAAACCAGCGCCGGTAAGCACGATGGTGATCGGTATGACACGTCGGGCGAGTGCTCTTGCGCTCTCGACGGACGAAGAGGCCAGCGGGAATAGGTTGCGAATCAACACGCCACCCATGATGGCGATGATGGCCGCGCTGATGGGATAGCGAACGCCCGATCCGGCGCCTACCCGGAAGGGTGGGAAGGGTAAGTAGTGGATGCCGAATGAAAACGCCGCGATGGCTGCGGCCCAAAGAGAACCCCACCAAGCAAGTGTCTTGCGCTCCGGCTGGCCTGTGCGGGGAAGCTGATGGATGCCCTCCATCGAATCCAGGGAAAGCAGCGCTTCGTCGCTGATGTAGCCGTAGGAGGCAGTGTTCTGCAGGGTCTCTCCGGAAAAAGCAAGTATATCGTGCGGGAGCGCCACGGGCCAGAAAGGCTGAGGTGCTCGTCTTGCTGTTCGATCTTCCTTTTCTTTAAGCCCCGGATCGTGTACTCTGGCGAAGAAGAGGCGAATATGAACTTGGCGCTCGATTTGGATTTGGCACCCCGAGGT
The DNA here is from genome assembly GCA_038232555.1 of Bryobacterales bacterium. GTDB lineage: Bacteria > Acidobacteriota > Terriglobia > Bryobacterales > Bryobacteraceae > JBBSHP01. The sequence goes on along the minus strand of JBBSHP010000160.1, from coordinate 5,829 downwards.
GACGTGGCAACATCCGTTGCCCGGTTTGAGCAATGGATGTCCGTTCCCGATTCACCCATCCGCGCGGTCCGGCATCAGCCGGCGCGTCTTGGGGAATTCGCCGAAATACCGGAAGGAGTCGCGCCCGCGCTTCGGCAGAGTCTCCATGAAAGAGGAGTTCCGCAGCTGTACGTTCATCAGGCGGATTCCTTCCGTGCGGCGACCGAGGGCCGCAACCTGGTGGTTGTCACGCCCACCGCCAGCGGGAAAACTCTCTGTTACAACCTCCCGGTGTTGAACCGGATTTTGCAGGACCCCGGAACTCGCGCGATGTACTTGTTCCCGACTAAAGCGCTGGCCGAGGATCAACTACATGAGTTCCAAGCCGCGGCTGCAGCCACAGGTGGAGAAGTTCGCGCCTTCACTTACGATGGAGACACTCCGCAGGATGCGCGCCGGGCCATCCGCGAACGGGCACACGTGATTCTCACGAATCCGGACATGCTGCACAGCGGTATTCTGCCGCATCACACCAAGTGGGCGAAATGTTTCGAGAACCTGCGCTACATCGTCATTGATGAACTGCATTATTATCGCGGAGTTTACGGCAGCCATCTCGCGAACCTGCTCCGGCGCTTGAAACGAATCTGCGAGTTTTACGGATCGGCTCCGCAGTTCATCTGCTGCTCTGCCACCATCGCCAATCCCAAAGAACTGGCTGAAGGTTTGACGGGTGCCCCGTTCGAATTGATCAATCGTAATGGAGCTCCGAGCGGAGAGAAGTACATGATCTTCTACAATCCGCCGGTGGTCAACAAGCAGCTGGGGATTCGCCGCAGCTATCTGCACGAGACGCGAAGAATCGCCGGTGAGTTCATTGAGCGGCGTCAGCAAACTTTGGTGTTCGCCAACAACCGGCTGGCCATGGAACTGCTGCTCACCTACCTGCGGGACTTGTGCGAGCGGGGTCCCGTGCCTGGGAGTGCCGTGCGCGGCTATCGGGGAGGTTACTTGCCGCGGGAGCGCCGGGAGATTGAACGCAAGCTGCGGGGTGGAGAGATCCGCGCCGTCGTTGCTACCAATGCGTTGGAGCTCGGCATTGACATCGGCTCATTGGATGCCGTAGTGCTGGCCGGCTATCCAGGTTCCATCGCATCCACCTGGCAGCGGGCGGGCCGTGCGGGCCGGCGGCAGACCGCTTCGTTGGCAGTTCTGGTAGCTTCCAGCGCGCCTTTGGATCAGTATGTGGTGGAGCATCCCGATTACTTCTTCGAGCGTTCTTCGGAGCATGCGCACATCAACCCGGACAACATTGAAATCTTGATCGATCATCTGAAGTGTGCCGCCTTTGAGTTGCCGATCCGGGATGGCGAGAGATTCGGAAATCACGATACGGCTGAGTTGTGCCGCTTTCTGGAGGAAGATCTACGGTTGCTGCATCACTCCGGAGGATCCTGGCACTGGACGTCCGATAGCTATCCCGCCGACGCCGTCAGCCTGCGGGCGGTAACGAGCGATAACTTCGTTGTAGTGGACATCACCAGCGCTCATACCGTGATCGCCGAGGTCTCTTTTCCCACTGCGCTCACCACCCTGCACGAGAAAGCGATTTACCTGCACGAGGCCCGGCAGTTCCAGGTGGAGAAGTTCGACTACGAGGGTCGCAAGGCTTACGTCCGCAGTGTCGATAGCGATTACTTCACTGATGCGATCGACTATACCCAGGTAAAACAGCTTGCTCATTTCGACGCAATAGCGATAAACGGTGCTGCCGCGGCGCACGGAGAGGTGCGTGTGAACAGGCAAGTTGTAGGCTTCAAAAAGGTCAAGTTCTACACGCTTGAAAACGTCGGTGCGGGAAACTTGTCGATGCCCGAGCAAGAGATGCAGACCACGGCGTTCTGGCTGCATTTCCCGGCTGAGTTCCTGGCGCGCTTTCCGGATCTGTCGCCCACCGACAAGCAGAACGGGCTGGTGGGGTTGGGAAACGTGTTGCGCACGCTGGCTGCACTGTTGTTGATGTGCGACCCGCGTGACTTGGCGATCGCGATCACAGAGGACAGTACCAAGGGTGCACCTGGCTTTGAGCCGGATCTGTTTCTCTACGATGCTTACCCCGGTGGGATCGGCCTCAGTGCTCCTTTGTTCAAGTTGATTCCAACACTGCTGGAGCGGGCCCGCGAGATGATCCAGGCCTGCGACTGTGAAGAGGGCTGTCCGGCCTGCGTGGGTCCCATCGGCGAGATTGGCGAGAGAGGGAAGGCCTCGGCGCTTCGCCTGTTGGATGAACTGAACGCAGCCCGCGATTGCGATGGCGGCTCAGACCAGCGGAGCCTCCAAACCATCGCGGACTGACCGCTCGGTTTACACCGCCACTGTCTGATCGAAGTCGAAACCGCGCCTCTCCACCAGGCGCATTTTTTGCTTCTGCTTAGCTATATACATTCGACGATCGGCTTCGCTCAACAATTGATCGGCTTCGGTTCCGTCGTCGGGGTAGATCGCCGCCCCGATGCTGAGAGACAGCGTCTCGATTCCACAGACTTCACGGCCTGCCTCCTGGGTAGCGCTGTTCAGCCTCTGCATCGTGGAGTTCGCCTGATCCGCTCTCAACGCGGGGAGCACCAGAACGAACTCGTCCCCGCCCATACGAGCCACGTAGTCGTACTCGCGGCAACAATCTTTGATTTTCCCGGCGACCATACGCAAAAGCCGATTGCCTTCCAGGTGCCCAAAACGGTCGTTCACACCCTTAAAGCCGTTCAGATCGCAGACCAGCACCACGACGGGAGAAGCCAGTCTACGAGACCGCGCAAGCTCGCCGTCGAGATGCATAAACAACGAGCGCGCATTGGGAAGGCCCGTAATGTAGTCGGTGCATGCAGAGTTTTCCGCCTGTTCATACTTAAGGGCATTCTCAATCGAGTGGCCCACCTTCGTCGCGATCGCCATCAAGATCCGGAGATGATCCTGGGTAAACGCCTCGGGCGCAGAATGGTACAGGGTAAGCACCGACACTTCACTGGCTAAACCCGCCAACGGCACGGATAAGGCCGACCGCATGCTCGTGAATTTGGCCTCGTCGATCAGATAGCCTGGTTCCGCGGCCGGGTTGCCGTTGAGAATAGACTTGCGGTTCTCCGCGACCCATCCGGACAGACCTTGTCCGAGAGGAATCTCAAGCGCCGAGAAAAGGCGGAAGTTTTCACCGCTGACGTACTCGGGCTTGAGGACACCGTCGCGCGGTACATAGATGGCGAGCGAATCGTAAGGAATAATTCGCTTCAGTCGGATGGCAAGCAGTGAAAGGGTTTCGTTGAGGCTTAACGAAGTGCCGAGATCCTGGGCCAGCTCCAATAGATCCTGGACTTCCTGACGGGCCGCCGCAATGTGCGAAAGAAAATCGCCAGTGGTGTCTGTTAAGGAAACAGCGCCTGCTGGTGCGGATGGACCTAACCCTCCCGCAGAGATGATTACTTCTCGTACGACCCCCAGGGTAGCGGGTTTGAACCGTTTAGACTCCTGACTGCGGACCAGTCCCTCAAGATCATTACACCGCCGCTGCAGAATCTCGATCACCTTCGGGTCGAAGCTGCCTCCTGATTCGGCAACCACCCTGCGAAGTGCCTCGGCCAGCGGCAACGCCCGGCGGTACTGCCTTTCCGAAGCAAGAGCGTCCAGAGAATCCACCGCCGCGAGGATTCTCGCGCCCACCGGAATGTCTTCTCCTCGCAAGCCGTCCGGATACCCGCTCCCATTCCATTTCTCGTGATGAGAACGAATGATCGGCGCTACTGGATAGGGAAAACGTACGCCCTCCAGGATCTCAGCCCCTACGATCGGATGAATCTTCATTCTGTCGAACTCTTCCCGCGTCAGCTTGCCGGCTTTGGACACGATATGCTCAGGAACCGCCAGTTTGCCGATGTCGTGCAGCACTGCCGCGGCTTGCAGTGCATCCAGTTCCGGCTTACTCAGCCCCATTTCCTCACCGATACCGTTTGCAAAAACTGGAACGCGGCCCAGATGATCGGGTGCGGTGTGGTCTTTCGCTTCAATGGCGAGTGCTAACGCTTGAATGGTTCGCAAGTGCAGGGCGGCGATTTCCTCCGCGTGCTGTTTTTGGTCCTCAAGCCGTCCCAGGTATAGCAAGAAATAGCGGCAGGGCACGTACATTACGGGCGCAACCAACAACCCGGTTTGCCATCCGGTCGTTCGGTTCAGAAAACTGACCAGTGCCGCAATGGCGGCATACATTAAGTAGACCGGAAGAGACCCCCAGTAGTGGGCTTGCCAGAAGCGGCCCATGAATTTGCCCTGCCGGAGCGCTGATGCCACCGCTGCCGGAAGGGTATTCAGCCCGAACAACACAACCGACGTCCCCGCGAACAGCATCCACCCGTCCCCGAACCCCGTTCGCAAGGCGCTGGAGTGGTAAATGGAGTAGCTCAAACCTGTGGCGATTAGGGTAGTCGTCACTTGGAACAGCTTGTCCCGCAGCTTCGGAGTGCCGTGGGGGTGCCAGAAGGAGTGGAGGGATGTTGCAGTGAATGCCAGAAACAGAGTGGCCGGCAAATTCCAAACGAGAATGCCTAGGAACACAAACACCAGGAAAATAGGCGGTGTGGAGATACCCGCCACCCGAAGAGTTAATTTGGCGGCAGCGATGCTCAGCGCAAGGTAGCAGACATACGACGCCTCGAACGCCGAAAGTGTGTTCCCGTGAAAAAGTTCCGCCCCAAACATCGCGGTAGCGGCAACACTGACGAAAACAAGAAACAGTCTCAAGATCCAATTCATGATGCGCGACCCATCACATTTTCGTAAAGCATCCCGAACACCAACCCGAAACTGCCCGCGCCTCTCTTTGTTATCACGGTATACGCGTGTTTGAAGTGACTGCGCGTCGCGACAATTTGGCTGAATGCGACAGGATGACGCAACTAACCACTCGCTTTCTGCCCACACTCATCTGATCGGCGACTGACTGCAGTCTGTGAGGCCAATCAAGGTCGGGGAATGCGATTTTTACCCAGCATTGCAACACACCCACAGGAAGCTGCCTGAGTCAAGATCTCAATCTTTCGATACTGCAAGATCATACGATCTGATTGACACCCGATAACGCTATTGTTAAAGTCGCGTTATTCTCCTCATGACAGGCGCAACGCTCAGCAGCATCCAGGCCCGTATCCTAATCGTCGACGACAACAGCTTGGGGCTAAGCGCGCGCAAAAGCGTTTTGCAGGAGCTGGGCCATGAAGTGGTGACATGCTCCCGTCCGCGCGAAGCCCTCGCTCTATGCGCCGCTACAAGCTTTCACGTGATCGTGACAGATTATCGGATGCCTGACATGGACGGTGTGGAGTTCATCCGTAAACTGCGCGAACAAGGCACCCAAGCTCCGATAGTACTGGTATCGGGGTTTACAGACGCGCTCGGTCTAAACGCGCTCAACACGGGCGCCGATGTGGTGCTACAGAAAAGCGCGCACGAGGTGAATCACTTAATACGCGCCATCAGCCGATTGTTGCGTAAAGAACCAATCAGGAAACCCGCCGGATCACAGCGCGGGGTCACCAAGGGCAAAGCCGCACCGGCTAAGCGGAACACTCCCTAACTCTGGCTCCACTCCTCACCGATATGTTGCAGGATCACTGACCGTTGGTCCACTCCCGCCGCCGCGAGCAGGCGCTCCACAGGCTCGTCAAAAGGTTCCCGGCTCAGCTTGAAGGTTTTATGATGAACCGGGAGAACGGCCTCAGCGCCACACTCGACGGCCATGCGCCAGGCCTGCTCAGGAGTGCAATGGACCCGAATCCACGGATCATAGGCGCCGATCGGCATGAT